>NZ_JBPRKH010000014.1:0-85594 GCF_051417515.1 Capnocytophaga sp. G1920 | reverse complement strand
CAGGGCTGTTACATAGAGTTACAAATGTTTGATTTATAATATATTAAATTCATAAGTTCTTTGAAATTAATGATACTCCATTCCATAGCTGACTTGATAGAGTCTTTTCCATTAAGACGAAATAGGTTAATTGATATATTTCTCATTATTGAAAGATTCTCAGGAGCATTACCTGATTTAGTCTTACTCTTGTCCTCTTTCATTTGTACATCTTTCACCCAGTGCAAACGATTTTCTATACCCCAATGAGAACGTATGTGATTAGCAAAGAAATCAGCCTTATTCTTAGCTACACTGCTAATATGGTAAACTATCTCTATTGTCTGACCTTTCTTTGTTTTGACATAACGTGTTGTTTCTATAATTCGCTTTATACCAAACCATTCAGGAGAAATACCCTCTAAATTTTTATAAACTTTGGTAATACGCAATTCATCACGACCTCTTAGCAAAGAACACTCTTGGTAAGTGTGCATTAAATACTTTTTTGTAGCAACATTTGCTTTTATTTGCTCAAAAAGCTTTTTTTGATTACCTTTTACTTGTACTATGTAGTCATTTTTTGACTTTATAATAGTTTCAAGAGTTTTTTTGACAATGTAAGGCATCTAAAGTGATTATTTCACCTTGAATGTCTAAGGCTTGTAAGAGTCTTTGAACGGTATAAATTTCAGATTCTTTTTTGTTCTCTAATTTATCACAAGCTAATACAATGCCTCTTTGTGAAGCAAAAACACTTATCAATGAAACAAAATTCTGATAGTTATTTTGAGTGTCTTTAATAGTTCCTGCAATAGCCTTTCCATCAACAGCAAGTGTTTCACCTTGACACATTGGTAAAAATTGGGCAGTCCACTGATTGAATTTTTGGGCAAAATCATCAAAATCAATTTCCATAAATATCCTTCTAATAGAGCCATATGTAGGTACTTTACAGAAAGTTAGATACTTTTTAAACTCCCATTGGTTTTCTTTGAGGAAACGGCCTATTTCTCGATAACCAGTATAACCTGACATTATTGCTGTTAGGCACATAATCAGGAAGTTAGGCATTTTATGGCGGATACCGCGTCTTTTTCTAGTATCCTCTATACTAGATAACATTTCTATCAGTGTCATAGACTTTTACATTTTATTAGAATGCAAAAATAGTAATTTAAAATAACTTACAAAACTTTGTAACAGCCCTGCCCTCCAAAGGGGGAACGTGGTGACGGGAAAGCGGAAGAAACCTCCCCCTTTACACATACCCAGCTATTGCTGGCTACCTCAGAGAGAGGGAATGTGACGAGGGAAAAGTAAAGGTAAAGTGGAGGTAAAATAAAGGAGGAAGGGATACAGGGTATTTGATTTTTTATTATCTTTGCGTGTTGTAACTAAATAAAACAGTGATGAAAAGAATATTATTAGCGAGTACTTCTACTGTATATGGGGGTACTTATCTTTCTTATTTACAAGATGAATTGATGGATTTCTTTACAGGAATTGACGAAATATTGTTTGTGCCTTATGCACGCCCCAGTGGTATTACGCACGATGAATATACTCAGATTGCGCAACAGTTTTTCAATAGGGTAGGGAAGAGGATAGTGGGCTTGCACACATTCGCTGACGCTAAAAAGGCTATTAGGCAGGCAAAGGCGATTTTTACAGGCGGAGGTAATACCTTCGTGCTGGTGAATCAGTTGTACGGATTGGAAGTGATGGACGTATTGCGTGAAGCAGTAGAAAAAGGGACGCTTTATATGGGAACAAGCGCAGGGAGCAATATCGCTGGACAGACAATGCAGACTACTAATGATATGCCTATTGTTTACCCGCCTTCGTTTAAAACCTTAGGGCTTGTGCCTTTTAATATCAACCCTCATTACCTTGACCCAGACCCCCAAAGTAAACACAAGGGAGAAACTCGCGAAACGCGAATTAAGGAATTCCACGTTTTTAACGATACTCCTGTGATAGGTTTGCGCGAAGGTAGTTGGCTACGTGTGGAAGATGAGAAGGTTAGCCTTAAAGGCGATTTGACGGCTAGAATCTTCCTAAAAGGGCAAGAACCTTACGAAAGTACGGAAATTTTGTTGTAGGTAAAGGAAGGAATGTACTACACTTATAATCAGATTGTTATATAATAGGTTTGACGAAAAAGAAGATTAGAAGGGAATATTTTTACGAAGAAAAAGTGTTATTTATTTTTGTAAATCAATTTTTTGTAATACTTTTGAGCCGTAAAAACACTTATTAGACATTTAATTATGAAATTTTACTTTTGTTTTTTAGCCTTATCATTGGCACTTGTAGCGTGTAACGACAATGGTAACCAACTCACTCCTGAGCAGAAAGAAGCAAAATTGCAACATAAGTTGGACTCGATAGCTGAAATAAAATTCTCGGAAATAGTGAAGGAAGACGTAGACTCTTATCCTATTTTTAGAGGGGTATGTGATACAGCAACGACGAAGATAGGACAGAAAGAATGTTTTGAGAGGACTTTTACAACCCTTTTTCAAGAGCGTTTGAAAAAAGCCCCTTATGAAGTAACAGAGCCTGTTACTGACCGTGTATTACTGAATATAAAAGTGGATAATACAGGTAAAATAGTGCTTATAGATATAGAAGCCAATGATAAGACAAAAGAATTACTAAGTACTGATAGTGAAACCTTTGAAGACTCATTACGCGCTAATTTATCGGCGCTCTCAGAGCAAGATGCTATCGTACCAGCTACCAAGAACGGACTGAACGTGAGTACGCAATTTAATTTGCCTATTGAAATTAACGTTAAATAATTGGTCTTAGCTTTTGGAACGCATTATTTTAGGTATCGACCCAGGCACTACTATTATGGGGTTTGGGCTTATTCAGGTGGAAAGAGATACTATGAAGCTCTTACAGCTGAATGAGCTTCAACTTAGTAAATACGGCAATCACTACTTAAAACTAAGTGTGATTTTTAATCGCACTTTGGAGCTGATAGATACCTATAAGCCTGATGAATTGGCTATTGAGGCGCCCTTCTTTGGCAAGAATGTACAATCGATGTTGAAACTCGGAAGAGCGCAGGGAGTGGCGATGGCAGCGGGGCTATCGCGTGAAATTCCTATTACTGAATATGAACCTAAAAAGGTGAAAATGGCTATTACGGGTAATGGTAGTGCCTCCAAGGAACAAGTAGCCAAAATGCTTCAACAACTTCTGAATATAAAAGAACTCCCCAAACACTTTGACGCAACTGACGGTCTGGCGGTGGCTGTTTGTCACTTTTTTAACGGAGGCAAGTCGCAAAAGCAACAAAGTTATAGTGGTTGGGACGCTTTTGTAAAACAAAATCAAGACCGTATAGGTTAAAAAATACTTCATTTTGTATAGCTTATACATTCATATTCCCTTTTGTAGGCGTGCTTGTCATTATTGTGATTTCCATTTTTCGACTACTCTGAAAAGAAAAGGAGAAATGGTAAATGCCCTTTGTGAGGAACTTATTTTGCGCAAAGGGGAAGCCGTAGGTAGTGAGTTGCAGGCTATCTACTTAGGAGGAGGGACGCCCAGTATCCTTTCGTATGGCGAATTACAACAACTTTTCCGCACTATCTTCACACATTACAAGGTAAATACCACAGCTGAAATTACCTTAGAAGCTAATCCTGATGACTTTTTTAGAGCTACTTCTCCTGAGCAATTTTTGAAACAATTACGCTCTTTGGGTATCAATAGGTTGAGTTTAGGAGTGCAGTCGTTTTTTGAAGAGGACTTGCGATTGATGAACAGAGTGCATACGGTAAGCCAAGTAGAGACTTTATTACAGATAGCTCCACAGTATTTTAATAATATCACGATTGATTTGATTTACGGCATTCCCCGAATGAGTGAGAAACGCTGGCAGGAGAATATCGATAAGGCACTGTCTTTCGATATTCCGCATATCTCAGCCTATGCGCTTACGGTAGAAGAAAAAACAGCTTTGCACAAGTTTATTGCTACGGGTAAAATTGCACCAATAAGCGATGAGCAAGCTTACACTCACTTTCAAACGTTAATAGATACTCTGGAAGCAGAAGGTTTTATACAATACGAGTTTTCAAACTTTGGCAAAGAAGGGTATTTTAGCAGGAATAACACGGCTTATTGGTTTGGCAAGCCCTATATGGGAATAGGTCCTTCAGCCCACAGTTTTAACGGGAAGGAGCGTAGTTGGAATATCGCTCATAACATTAAGTATATACAACAAATACAGCAAGGAATTTTGCCACAGGAAAAAGAAGAACTTACCCTTAATAACCGATATAACGAACTCATCATCACGCGTATACGCACGATGGTAGGGATTGATTTAGAAGAAGTGAGAACAGTATTTGGGGAAGGTTATTGCCAATATTTGTTACAACAAGCACAGAAGTACCTTGCCGATGAGCTTTTAGTTATAGAAGAAAACCATCTGAAAGCAACGCGCAAAGGCAGATTCCTCTCAGATGGTATAGCTTCGGATTTATTTAGGGTGGATAACCTCACTTAGAGGTTTGAAGGTAGGGTTTAGATTCCCGTCGATATGGTATTCCAAAAGTAGGTCACCCCACAATTCACCATCAGTAAATTCACAAATCACCCATTTTTCATTCAATATTCTTATTTTATTAAACAAGAACTTCCCATTGCTTTCAGATTTAATGTAAGGGTTTTTAGTATCCTTTACATTCATCTCCATTAAAGCATTGACAACAATTTGTGAAGGATTGTCAATTTTCAAATCTTCGAAATACTGTTGTGCTAACTCGTTTGTTTCGAGGCTGAAGTTAAGCGCTTCGATGCGTTGTTCATCGAGTTTCTTGATAGAATCGGTGAGTTTTGAAATCTTCTCAGCTGATTCTTTCATCGCTGTAACATTTGCATTGCTATCTGTTTGGTTGCAACCAGCTAAAAGAGCAAAGGCTCCTAAAAGCGTAATAAAAATTCGTTTATTCATTATGATAAGGTTTTTGTTCGCTTAGATTTAGCACTTTTACTTTGGGTTTTCGTCGCAAGTAAGCGTGCAAAAGGTGACGGTTTGTTAATGAATTGGGTAAAGGAGTGATGAGGTTTTGTAACATCTCTAATTGAGTAAGCTGGAAATTCAGATTAAAGAAGGCATAGCCTTGAATATTGCCATTGACTACTAAAATAATGCTTTTCTCGCCTATTACTCTACCTTTATCTACAATAGCTACGTTTCGGTGCACAAGTCCGTATTTTGAAAGCACCTCAGAGGCGCGTGTGTTATACTCCTCAACGGTTTCGTTATTGAAATCTACTTCGTTTAAATGGTACTCTTCAGCGATTTGATTTAAAAAATGCTGGGCTTGTTCTTTGGTTTCAAAAGTAGTGATAATTTCGTTTTGAGTGGATAATAATTCTATTGAAAAACAAAGATATCCCTTAGTATTAAAGTGAGAAGTGAGTGTATAAGTGATATTTATTTCTTTTTCAGGATTTCGCCTATTGCATTTTGGGAGGTTGAGGTGTATTTCTTCTAACCTTTTTAAAGTAGCGATGAGTTCATTGCCTGTTTCTTGATAAGTAACTCGATAAGTATGGCGTTGCAAGTATCTATCGCGTTTGGACGGAGAAGTGAAGAGCCTGTTTACTTGTTGTTTGATATTTTTGTGTTTTCCGATGTAAATGACCTTACCTTCTTCGTTATGCATATAAAAAATCCCTAATGTTTCAGGGAGAGTGTCGAGTATTTTCAGATGACGAGAAGCCATTTCTAAACGAATATCTTGCTTGATAGAGGTAGTAATGATATCCTTTTTGGTGTCCTTTTCGAGTAGGTATTTAAAGAGTTTTAAGGTAGCCAAGGCATCACCTGAAGCACGATGCCGGTCGCTTACAGGAATACCTAAGGAGCGCACTAACTTACCTAAACTATATGATTCTTTATTGGGAATGAGTCGCTCGGAGAGTTCTACGGTGCAGAGCGTTGTACGGACAAAGTCGTATCCTAAGCGGCGAAATTCAGTTTGCAAGATGCGATAATCGAAGGCGGCATTATGACCTACGATAATGCAATCGGTGGTAATTTCGACAATGCGTTTGGCAACCTCATAGAATTTAGGAGCATTGCGCAACATTTTGTTGTTGATGCCTGTAAGTTTAGTAACGAACTCTTGAATGGGGCGTTCGGGGTTTATCAATGATATGAACTGGTCGGTTATTTCGTGCCCGTTGAACTGATAGATGGCGATATCGGTAATGCCCTCTTCGTTGTATTTACCTCCTGTGGTTTCTATGTCGAGTATTGCGTACAAATGTTTAGGTGTTAGGTTTTATGGATTAGGTATTAGAAAAGAAAAAAGCAAAGAGGAAGGAAGGTCTTACTCTTTGCTTTTATAAGTTTGTTTAACTGATTAGCGAACTTCTTTAATACGGGCTTTTTTACCAGTAAGTCCTCTAAAATAGTAAATGCGAGCACGTCTTACTTTACCTTTTTTGTTTACTTCAATTTTTTGAAGGGCAGGCATATTGATAGGGAAGATACGTTCTACACCTACGGTTCCTGACATTTTACGAATAGTAAAAGTAGCGGTTACGCCGTGACCTTTGCGTTGAATAACAACGCCTTTAAAAAACTGAGTACGTTTTTTATCACCCTCTTTAATCTCGTAATACACAGTGATAGTATCACCAGCAGAGAAATCGGGGAAGTCCTTTTTTTCGATAAAGTTGTCTTGTACGTACTTTAATAATGGTTCCATAAAAAATATAAATAATTATGTTATCAATGGGCAACATTCACGACTCTCGCCAGAGGTTACTCCAAATCGGGGGCAAAGGTAGTACTTTTTTTTGAATTAGCAAGATACCTGTAAAAGAAAAATTTTGTAATGTGCTAATGAGATGTGATAAGTTACTTAAAAAAGCAAATGTACTACTGGGGGTGCTAATACAGCGGTAAAGATGCCGTTAAAAATCATTCCTAAACTAGCATATACTGCGTATTTTTCACTTAGGTTGAACGCCGCCATAATACCCAAAGCGTGAGAAGCGGTACCTAATGAAATGCCTTTAGCCATAGGGCTTTTGATGCGGAACCAATTCAGGAAGGTAATACCAAAAAGATTCCCTAAGAAACCAGTGGTCATTACCGCCATTACTGTAATAGGTTCAATGCCATTGAGCATACGCGATACTTCCAACGCAATGGGGGTAGTAACCGATTTAGGGGCTAATGAAATAGCGATATCGTCTTCGAGCCCTAACCATTTGGCTACCAAACAAACTGTAAGTACCCCTACTAAACTACCTACAAACTGAGAGAGCACTAAGGGTATCAGCTGTTTTCTTATCTTAGAGAGCTGTAAATAGAGAGGTACCCCTAAGGCTACAATAGAAGGTTTGAGCCAAAAATCGATATACTTACCGGCTTCTTCATATTTTTGAGGAGAAATACCAAAGATTATTAGATAAGAAATAAGCACTAAAACAGTGATTAATACGGGATTAAAAAAAACCGAATTATATTTGCGTTGCAAAAGTAACACCCCGTAATAGAGGATAAAAGTAATAGCCAAAAGGAAGGCTTCGTTTTCTACAAAAGGTTTCATTATTTTAATTTTTTACGGAAGAATTGATATACGTGACCAGTTATAACAATCACTACTACGGTACTGATGATAATAGAAAGGAAGATAGCTAAAAAGTTTTCACCTATCTGTTTAAAGTATGCCATAATGCCAATACTTGGGGGTACGAAAAACAATCCTAAATTAGAAATTAATAAATCTGAGAGAGCTTTTATAGACTGTAATTTCACCCAACCAAGCTCTAAAAATAGGGTGAGAAAGAGCATTCCTATGATACTTGAAGGAAAAGGAATGTGTGTGAGAGCAACGATGAGTTCTCCTAAGCCTAAACAGCCGAAAACGATTGCAAAATAACGTATTAACATAATAATTTTGTACTTAAAAAACGGTTGCAAAAGTACTATTTCTTTTTTTAATAGTGTTAAAAAAAATATAAAAATTTGCTTGTTATATATTTTTTTACCTACATTTGCGGAGTAAAAATCATAAGTTATGAGTAATAATTACGACAAACCTATTTTTATGGACTCAGCGTCCAATGGAACAGATGGAGGGCAATCGTATCCTTCATATCCCAATGATGATGACAGACCGAGAGGTGGTGTTTTATCGAAAATTTTAATTGCTATTTTGGCTTTGGTAGCAGGAGGCTTAGGTTATTATACCTATTCTCTTAACAAAAACAAAGAGGCAACGGAAGCAGATCTTAACTCTCAGAAAGAGCAAGTGCTTAAAGATTTGAACGCTTTGAAAGGAAGCTACGACAAAGTAGTGGACGATAACAAAAACGTGAATCAGGATTTGCTTGATGCGCGTGACAAGATTGGCAAGTACATCGATTCATTGCAGAATATGAAACTTAATGTTTCGGCATTGGCTCGTTTTAAAAACCAAGCGTTTGCTCTTGCCAAAGAGCGTGATTTCTTAATCAGAAAGAACGACTCATTGGCACGTGCCAACACTGCTATCAGAAAGGATTTAGACAGTGTGTCAGTAAAATTAGACGACACAAGTGCTAAAGCCGATTCACTTGCTCGCCAAGCCAATAGCTTAAAGAAAGTGGTAGAAGCCGGTTCTGCACTTCAAATTAGCAAACTTACAATAGAAGCTGTAAAAGGCACTAAGAACAAAATTACCGAAAGAGGTCGTGCAGCTGAGAAATTAAGAGTTTGCTTTACTGTAGGAGCTAACAGAATAGCAAAGTCAGGCTCAAGATACTTCTATGTGAAAGTAGTTTCACCATCGGGAGTTACCTTAGGAGCTAACGACTCTACCTCAGAAGGAGAAAACACAGTGAATTATAGTACAGCTACTCACTTCATCTACGACAATAAGAATGTGGATGTGTGTGACTTTATCAGCAGAACAGGAAAAGAGTTTGATAAAGGCACTTATAAAGTAACTGTTTATGATGACCGCCTCAACGAAGTAGGTTCAGCAAATTTATTATTGAAATAGCAGTTTCTTAATATAAAAAATAAAAACAGTTTCATAAATAGTATGGAGCTGTTTTTTTTGAACAATATTTGGAAGTACGCTATTTGTTTTGTACTTTTGCGACATCTTAATTAAAAATATACCAATCTTATGAGGACCAACTTATTAATTATGTTATTATTTTTAGGAACGCTACTCAAAGCACAACCTCAAGATGTATCAGTAGTGTTTCATAAACCAGCAAATCATTTTACTGAAAGTATCCCTATTGGGAATGGGCGTTTAGGAGCTATGCTCTTTGGAAAGACTGATGTAGATAGAATTGTACTCAATGAAATCTCGTTGTGGTCAGGAGGGACACAAGAGGCTGATGACCCTAATGCGCACAACTATCTGAAAGAAATTCAGAAATTACTTTTACAAGGGAAAAACTTAGAAGCACAAGCACTCTTACAACAGCATTTTGTAGCCAAAGGGAAAGGCTCTTGTTTGGGACAAGGAGCTAACTGTAGCTATGGTTGTTATCAAGTATTAGCAGAACTGCTTTTAGATTGGAAAACCACGTCACCGATTCAAGATTACAAACGAGTATTACGCCTTGATGAAGCAACAGCTGTTACTTCGTTTAAACGAGATAATAACTCAATAGAACAAACAGCTTTTGCTGATTTTAAAAACGATGTGATATGGGTGAAAATAAAAGCTACCTCACCGCTTAATTTAGATATTTCACTCTTCCGCAAAGAGAATGCTACGATTACCTATCAGAATAATAAAATCACTCTTAATGGTGTGTTACCCAACGATGGTAAAGAAGGAATGTACTTTGCATCGGTAGTTGATGTACAAACTGATGGAAAAATAGAGAGTACCCATAAAGCTATTGCTATACAGTCGGCAAAAGAAATTACTTTAAGAATAAGTGCTGTAACTAATTATAACTTTAACAAGGGAGGGCTTTCGGATATTTCAGTAACTAAAAAAGCTAATGAGTACTTGCAAAAAGCCCCTATGAGTTTTGATAAAGCGAAAGCTGAGAGTAGTATTGTTTTTCAGGGATTGTTTAACCGCAATCGCTGGTATGGAAAAGCGAATGCCAATACGGAAGGTTTTACTACTTTTGAGCGATTAGGACGCTTTTATAAAGGTGAGCAAGATGCTTTATTACCTATTTTGTATTATAACTTTGGACGCTATTTGCTTATCTCCTCTTCACGTGAAGGGCTTTTGCCTGCCAATTTGCAAGGTTTATGGGCTGAAGAGTATCAAACACCTTGGAATGGTGATTACCATTTAAACATCAATATACAGATGAATTATTGGCTTGCTGAGCCTACCAATTTGTCGCAGCTTACCGAACCTTTACAAAGGTTTACTAAAAACTTAGTACCCAATGGAAGCAAAACAGCGAAAGCCTATTACAATGCTAATGGGTGGGTGGCTCACGTTATTAGCAATCCTTGGTTTTATACTTCCCCAGGTGAATCGGCGACGTGGGGTTCTACTCTTACGGGAGGCGCTTGGTTATGCGAACATATTTGGCAACATTATCTCTTCACTAAAAATATTAACTTCCTAAGAGAGTACTACCCTGTGCTTAAAGAAGCTACAACCTTCTTTGAGAGTCTGCTTATTAAAGACCCCAAAACGGGTTATTGGGTAACAGCCCCTTCAAACTCTCCTGAAAATGCTTACGTATTACCAGAACTGAAAGACGGTAAAAAACAAATAGGAACTACTTGTGTGGCTCCTACTATGGATATGCAAATAGTGCGAGAACTATTTACTAATACAAGTAATGCAGCTAAGATATTAGGTTTAGACAGTAGGAAACGCACAGAGTGGGAACGTATCAGCAGAAATACAGTTCCTAATCGCATAGGTAAAAAAGGAGACCTTAACGAATGGCTTGACGATTGGGAAGATGCTGAACCACAACATAGGCACGTTTCTCATCTTTACGGCTTATACCCATATGATGAGATTACTCCTTGGGATACACCAGATTTAGCCAAAGCTGCTAAAAAGACATTAGAAATACGCGGTGATGCAGGTACTGGCTGGTCACGTGCGTGGAAGATAAACTTTTGGGCACGACTACAAGACGGCAATCACGCATTGCTTTTGTTACGCCAATTACTACACCCTGTAAACCCTAATATAACTGACGGACAAGGAGGAGGCACTTATCCTAATTTGTTTTGTGCACACCCTCCGTTTCAAATAGATGGGAACTTTGGAGGTACAGCGGGCATAGCTGAAATGCTCTTACAGAGTCACGGGAAGGGTAATGTTATTCGCTTTTTACCTGCTCTTCCTTCTCACCCCGATTGGGAAAACGGCGTTATGAAAGGTATGAGAGCTCGCAATGGTTTTGAAGTAAATTTTGAGTGGCAACAATTCAAATTGGAGAAAGCTGAAATTACTTCGCTAAATGGAGGAGAATGCAGTGTGTTATTACCTGCCAATAAGAATGTTTATAGTAAAGGAAAGATGATTGTAAAAGGAAGTAATAAAGATAAAGTGATAACGTTCAGAACAGAGAAGAACAAAACATATAATATTTATTAAAAGAGCTCAATAAAAGGAAAAAAAGCCTGTACAAAAAGTTTTGTTTTGTGAGGACGATTTGCCAATCGCCCCTACAATATAACTAAAAGAAATTGATTATTGAGGTAATCAACTTTGCCAAAGGTGCGAGCCACACAGGCAAAAACTTTGGCAAAGTGTAGCGACCCATAAAAGAAAAAGACGCACTAAGAAAATCTTAGTGCGTATTTTTTATTTGTATATCTATATCACGAGGTGAGCGTTGAGAGGGTGTTTTATGGCTTCCTCTTTATTTTGTGTAAAAGTCTACTATTTTGCGAATAGCACGTTCACACACGGGGCAGAAGCCTTTTGGTTCGTTAGATTTCATACGGCAGTCTTGTACAGGACTGTAAATGCCTTTACTGGTGTAACCTCCTCCTTCGAAAGCACCTACAACATCTTTATATTTAGGAGTGCGAGGGGTAGGGATAGGAGTCTTCTTTTTTACCATATCCTTCCATTTGCTCTCAAAATTCACCAATGAGGTAATGTTTTCTTCCCAAGGTTCAATTTTAGTATTGTACATCTCTTGAAAAGTGGGATCCCAATCGTAGTAATATTCATCGGCGAGACCTACAAAACCGTGTCCGAACTCGTGTATGTATACTTTTTCAGAAAGGTCGTTATCAGCAGTGCCTAAATTTAGGTGATTGTAGAAACCACCGCCACCATAAGTTTCAGTATTTACTAAGATATAGAGTTGGTCGTAAGGGACTACTGAGGCAGCATCGGCTATTTCACAAATACTGTTGGTGGTGAGGTAGCGTTCTTGATTGAAAGTGTAGAAGGAAGAGTTAAATGCAGTGTTTTTAAAAATGTTCTTCCCAGGTACATCGGTGCCACTTTCTTGAGAAGGTACGGCTATGGCATATACATTGAAATTGTTTTTGAGCTTATCGAAAGGGGAAATGGTGAACATATAATCGGTCATACGTTGCGCATCGGCATAGAATTTCTCGGTTTCGGCTTGGGTGTATCCTTCTGCTAAGATGGCTATATCTACTTTTTTGGAAGCCTCACCATTATACAGTATTTTCTTCACAGGGAAAGCAACGGTCTTTTCTTCTTTTATAAAATAGTCGTTAGGGTCAATCTCACGAGAAGCAATCGTTTCGAAAACACCTTCACGGTTTCGTTTATCGATGTGCAGAGACAGTTTCTTTTTAGGAAAAGGAATTTGCATAGCGTGATAAAAGAGTCGTTTTTCAGTCTTGGCTTCTTCGATTTCCTTCCACTCATCAGCGAGGGAGTTGAAGCCTTTTGAGAAGACAAGAGTTTCGCCGTCGAATAGTTGAAGGCGCAGGTTTCCTAAGTTCGGAAAAACAAGGTGAGTGTGCGAGCCTCCCCAATGAGGTTCACTTTTGAGCTGTTGAAAAATTACCTCTATACGCTGGGCGTTGGCTAATAGATTAAAGTCGATTCTAAGGCTTCTGGAGCAATCGAAAACGGTATTATTTTGAGCGAAAGCGGACTGTACAATAAAAAAAACTAAAAATAAGTGTCTCATATTATAAATTTTTACTACATTTGCATATCCATTAACAATTTTCAATCTCAATTATAAGGCGAGAGTGAAGGAGGATACCATACAGAAAAATATACTATCTTATAGGTACCTTATACAAACCTTATACGAATCTTGGAAGATAGACGAAGGTATAATGAACTAATTTCGAACCTTACCTATCTATAAATCGAAGATAAGATAGAATAATATTCTGTTTTCACTAAATGAATTAGCAAAAACAACTTTATCAAAGGTATCCTTTCTATTGAGAAGCCAAAGGTACTAATAAAACTTTAAATACCAAAACAAAATGGAACATTTAGCTATTTTTAGAATGTCGGCAATGGGAGATGTAGCCATCAGTGTGCCGGTTGTAACAGCTTTTTCGGAGCAATATCCCGATGTAAAAATCACTTACCTCACGCGACCGTTATTTGCACCGATGTTTTCACATATTCCTAACTTGGAGGTATTCACTCCTGAAATTAATGGAAAACACAGTGGTTTATCGGGGCTGTACAAACTGTATAAGGAATTGATAGCAAAGGGAATTGACGGTGTGGCAGACATTCACAATGTGTTGCGCACTAATGTACTGAAATTCTATTTTAAGGGTAGCAAAATACCTTTCAAGCAAATAGACAAAGGACGTAGAGAAAAGAGAGCACTTACCAGCTATAAGTGTAAAGTTTTTGAGCCTTTAAAACCTTCGTATGAGCGGTATGCTGATGTGTTTGCTTCTTTGGGTTTCCCGATTGACCTAAGTGAACCATATATTTTACCGCCAGAAGAACCGAGTGAAACGGTACAGAAATTGCTGTGTGAAGGAGTGCGTATAGGGGTTGCTCCGTTTGCGTCGTACATAGGTAAACAGTATCCATTTGAAAAGATGTGCGAGGTGATAACGGCACTTTCTCAACGGTATGACAGTGGCAAGATTTACATCTTTGGAGGAGGAAAAGAAGAGGAAGAGCAGGTGAGCAAAATAAACTTACCTAATGCTGAAAATATGGTAGGGAAGCTCTCGTTTAAACAAGAGTTGGAGCTCATTTCGCACTTAGATATAATGATAGCAATGGACAGTGGGAATGCGCACCTATCGGCGATGTATGGAGTTCCGACGCTTACTTTATGGGGAGTGACGCACCCTTATGCGGGGTTTTATCCTTATTTACAGCCTAAGGAGAATGCTCTTTTGGCAGATAGAGAGCAGTATCCACTCATTCCTACTTCGGTATATGGGAAGAAATACCCAAAAGGTTATGAGAAAGCCATAGAGACTATTACAATTGAAGAGATTATAGCGAAAACAGAAGCTATACTAAGTGACTTAACAGAAGAGAAATAATTAAAACAGATGAAATATATGAAAAGATTTATTACATTTATCCTTGTAACATTAGTTGTAGGCATAGGATACAGCCAAAAGAAGACAGAAAAAGACAAAGAAGTTATCACCGAAAACAGAAAAGTAGCGAATTATGACGCTATAGAAGTTTCGGGAGCTTATAACCTTGTGCTTACAGAAGGAGAGGTAGGCAAAATAAAAGTGAAAGGACAGAAAGAGGTACTTTCGTATTTAGAGACTAAAGTCTCCAACAATGTGCTTTATATAAGCATTGATAGGAAATACTCACTTAAAACCTCTATTACTGTGTACGTACCTATCGACACTCGTTTAAAGAGAGTAGTAGGGAAAGGAGCTGTGGATATATCTACAGAAAAGAAGTTGCAAGTGGGTTCTTTGTTAGTAAAATTAGAGGGTAGTGGAGACCTTGAAGCATCGGTAACGGCTACTTCGCTTGATTTACAAGTGGCTGGAGCAGGAGGTATAGACATTGCAGGAGAAACCAAAAACCTAAGTGTATACGTGAAAGGAGCTGGCGATGTAGATGCTGATGAGCTTAAAGCTGAAAAAGCTACTTTGCGCATAGCGGGAGCAGGAGGTATATCGGCTTATGTAACGCAAGAGGTAGATGCTTCTATCGCAGGAGCAGGAGGCATTACTGTGAAAGGAAATCCGCCTGTATTTAAGAAAAGTGTGAAAGGGATAGGGCGTATTAAAATAGAAGAATAGCGTAGATATGAAGAAAATTATCATTATCAATGGACCGAACTTGAACCTGTTGGGCATTCGAGAGCCTTCGGTTTATGGCAATCAGACCTTTGAGGATTACCTGAAAGAACTGCATAGGAAATATACAGATATTGAATTGTATTATTTCCAGAGTAATTACGAGGGAGCACTGATAGACAAGTTACACCATATAGGTTTTGAGTATGATGGCATTATACTGAATGCAGGAGCCTATACACATACTTCCATAGCCCTTGCCGATGCGGTGGCCGCCATTACAACGCCCGTAGTAGAAGTGCATATTTCTAATACTTTTACACGTGAAACGTTTAGGCATCAGTCGTTTTTATCGCCAGTGGTGAAGGGTGTAATAGGAGGTTTTGGCTTGAAGAGCTATGAATTGGCACTACAGAGTTTTATAGATTAAACGGATTAGGCTTTTATTGTTTTGATGAAGAAGTATATCCTCAAAAGCTTAAAGATATTGGGAGTGCTGATAGCATTGCTATTGGCATTCATTATCATTTTTCCAATGGTGTACCCTGAGTACGTAACTGAGAAAGTTAAGAAGCTTGCCAATGATAATCTGAACGGAGAAATTAACTTTTCTAAAGCTAAGTTATCTTTCTTTACCCATTTCCCATCGCTTACGCTTAACCTTGATAACTTCTTGATGAAGGGCTCTAAACCCTATGAGAATGATACGCTTGTGGCAGTAAAGCAAATTTCTTTGGGGATAGATGTAAAGGATTTGTTGTTCTCTAAGAAGATAGACATAGAGGAAATATACCTTAAAAATGCTTTTGTGCATATAAAAGTAAACAAACAAGGCGAGGCTAATTACAACGTTTACAAATCGTCGGGAGAAGAAAGCTCCTCGGAGAGTGATGATACACGGGTGAATTTACAGCGTATTGAGCTGAGAAATACCCGACTGATATACGATGATAAATCGACAGAGATTTACCTTCAAGCCAACGGTTTTAATTACTTAGGAAAAGGAGGCTTAGAGGCTTCTATCTTCGATTTGCGTACCAAAGCAGAAATACAATCATTGGATTTTCTTTTTGCAGGGGAAACCTACTTTAAGAACAAGCACGTAAACGCAGAGCTAATTACCCAGATTAATACAAATTCACTAGCTTTTATCTTTCAGCAAAACAACTTAAAGATAAACCGATTGCCTGTGGATTTTAAAGGAAAGTTAGATTTTTTGAGCAATGGATATGATATTGACTTAGAAATACAATCTAAGGATAGCAATCTTGACGACTTCTTTACCGCTTTGCCTCCCCAATTTACACAATGGCACAAGAAAGCCACTCTTAAAGGAAAGACCGATATATTCTTTTCGATGAAAGGGCAATATATAGCCTCACAGAATTTGAGTCCCGATATTTATCTAAAAATGAAGGTAAGAGATGGTTATGTAGGCTATGAGGGAGTACCAGCTCCGGCTGAGAATGTGTACTTGAACATAGAAACGAGATTGCCTTCGCTAAACGTAGATAAAGTGGCAGTAAAGCTCGATTCGGTTTACTTTGATATAGGTAAGGAGTATTTCTCGGGCATTGTAAGTCTTGATGGAATAAAACCTCCTGTAATTGATGCTAAGGTGAGAGCAAACATCAATGTGGAGAATGTGATGCACTTGATGGATATGAAGGACTTCCAACTGAAAGGAATGCTCTTGGCAAACGTGAAGAGTAAGGGTACTTATGCTCCTGAACAACGATTGTTCCCTATCACGAAAGGGCTTTTGGAGTTCTCCGATGGTTATGTAAAGACCCCTTACTACCCCAATCCGGTTACTGATATTCACTTCAAAGGGAATATTGAGAACACTGATGGCTCGATGAAAACTTTGGCAGTAAATGTGTCTCCTGCGACGTTCTTGTTTGAAGGAAAGCCTTTTACGGTGAATTTATCGATGGAGAATTTCGACGATATCCGATATGATATACAAGCCAAAGGAGAGTTAGACATAGCTAAAATTTATAAAGTATTCTCACAAAAAGGCTTGGAATTAGAAGGTTATGCCAAAGCCGACCTTACCTTACAAGGCACTCAGAGCGATGCCACTAACGGGCGTTATCATCTTTTGCACAATAAGGGAGTGATAGAACTGCGTAATATCAAAACCACTACAGAATACTTGCCTAAACCGTTTATCATTCAGCAAGGGGTCTTTCACTTCAATCAAGACAATATGCACTTTACTGACTTCCGTGCTACCTATGGGAAATCGGACTTTTTGATGAACGGACGGATGAGCAACGCTATTAACTTCTTCCTATCAAACAACCAAGTGCTGAAAGGAAACTTTACGGTAAGCTCTAACTATCTTGATGTAGATGAGTTTATGTATACTTCTGCCCCTGCTAAAGAGACAAAAGAAGCGAAGGAAGCAACGGTTACCAATGATACTCCAACTGAAAAGGGGGTGGTGATTGTACCTAAGCTCTTTAATTTTAACTTGAATGCCAATCTTAAAAATGTAGCTTTACAAGGACTTACTATTCACAATTTGAGAGGTAATACTCAGCTTAATAGAGGAACCTTAGCTTTGCAAAACGTGAGTTTTAATATTATAGAAGTTTCTACACAAATAAATGCTAAATACGCAGATGAAACACCTAAACGCGCTAATTTTAGTTTTAAGATTAAAGCTAAAGACTTTGACGTGCAAAGAGCCTACAAAGAAGTGAAGATGTTCAGAGAAATGGTGGCAATGGCAAAAGATGCCAAAGGTATTATTTCATTGGATTACGCCGTAGAAGGGAAGCTGAATGATGAGATGTTACCTATTTATCCTTCAATAAAAGGAGGAGGAGTGCTATCGGTGAAGAACGTGCAACTAAAAGGGTTTAAGCTTTTTAATGTTATCAGTGATAGAACAGGTACAGACGGACTGAGAGATGCTAATCTTTCGACTATTGACATCAAGAGTAGTATAAAGAACAATCTTATCACAGTAGAGCGGTTTAAGTTTAAGGTTTCAGGGTTTAGACTACGTATAGAAGGGCAGAGTAGCTTTGACGGTAGGTTGAACTTTAAGATGCGTTTGGGCTTACCACCCTTGGGGATTATTGGGATTCCTATAAAAGTAACGGGAACACAAGAAAACCCTAAAATAGGTTTAGGCAAAAAGTCCAAAGATTTAGAAGAAACGGAATACGACCCTAATAACACAGAAGCTATCAATGAAGAAGAACAAAATGGTGAGACTATACAAAAAGAGAATTAACACTCCCATAGGTGAGATGCTTGCCATAGCTACTGATGAGGCAATTTGTATGCTTGACTTTGTTGATAGTAAAAACTGGCTTAAAGACCAAGAAATACTCGTAAAGCATTATGGGGCAACACAAGTAGATGAGGATAGTTTGTTGTTATCGGAGTTGGAGAAACAATTGAGAGAGTACTTTGCCAAAGAGCGTAAAGAGTTTAGTCTGCCACTAGCTTTGGTGGGGACTTCTTTTCAAGAGGAAGTATGGAAAGTGTTACAAACTATTCCGTATGGGGAAGTGCGGTCGTATAAAGAACAGGCTACGGCTGTGGGGAATCCCAAAGGCGTGAGAGCTGTTGCTAATGCCAATGGGAAAAACCGTATTTCAATCGTTATTCCTTGTCATCGTGTTATAGGTTCAGACGGGACACTTACAGGCTATGCTAGTGGAATTGAGAGGAAGCAATTTCTGTTGGATTTAGAAAGGAGTAACGTTTAATTATTTTATCGTTATGGAATTTAGAACAATTGTACCTATACACGAGGCTACTAAAAGGATTACTTATCACTCGCAGATACTGAGTATAGGTTCTTGCTTTGCTGTGAATATGGCACAAAAGTTTAGTTATTATAAAATTCCTGTTACGGTAAACCCTTTTGGGATACTCTTTCACCCCTTAGCTATTGAAAATGTGCTTAGCAGAGCAATAGAACACACTCCTTATGAGGCTGAAGATTTCTTTTTGCACAATGAACTTTGGCACAGTTTCGACTTTCATTCGGATATGAGTAAACCGAGTTTAGAGGAAGCTGTTCATCTTGCCAATATACAACAAACAGCACTTTATAACACACTACAAAAAGTCGATTTCTGTTTTATCACTCTTGGTACAGCTTGGGTATACATCTATAACAGTACTGATAAGATAGTGGCGAATTGTCATAAAGTACCTCAACAACACTTCTCAAAACGACTATTATCAGTAGAAGAGATAGGGGAGAGCCTTACCCATATTATAACACTGTTGAAGAAGGTGAATAAAGACTTGCAATGTGTTTTCACTATTTCGCCTGTACGACACTTGAAAGATGGTTTTTTAGAAAACCAAGTGAGCAAAGCACATTTGTTGGTAGCACTTTATTCGGTACTTTCATCGGGGATGTGCACTTATTTTCCAGCCTATGAGTTGCTTTTAGATGAACTTCGCGATTACCGCTTTTACGCTAATGATATGGTACACCCATCGGAAATGGCTATAGACTATATTTGGGAACGCTTAGTAGAAACCTATATAGATAAGGCTACTCAGACAGATATGAAACAAGTAGATGCCATACAGAAAGGGTTGCAACATCGTCCGTTTAACCCTAAAACAGAGAATTATCAGCAGTTTCAAATACAATTACGACAGAAAATAGAGGTTTTTAAGAAGAAATACCCCCATATTGAGATATAAAAAAGCTATCTAATAAGAACTATTAGATAGCTTTTTGTTTATTGTTATGTAAGCCTATTACAATACTTGAATTTCATCGATGAAGAGGAAGCCAGGTTTACCAGCTGCTCCTTGATGGAAAGAAGGAATTTTGTTTACTCCATTTATCTTCACTTTTAGATAGGTTACTTCTTTTTCAGGGAAAGAAAGAGAGTAAGTTTTTATTTCTTTGAGAGGTTCCTTAGGAAGCGCATAGTTTTCTTTAGCGAGTAAATCATAACTTTTACCGTCCTTAGACCCCGATACTTCAAAGCTAGTAGGAGGGTAAATCCAATCACCTGTTTCAATAAGAGCATTGAAGCGCACTTCTTTTACAGGAGTATTTTCTTTTAGGGTAATCACCACTTCACAAGGTGCTTCACTAAAACCTAACCATTCTCCAGAGCGTGAATTAGTACCCCCTTTTCTACCATCAACTAAGGTAATAGCGCCCCCAAAAGTATAGTTGTAACTAGGTTTACTGAGAAACTCAATAGGGCGTACGGTTGCTTTGTTGAAAAGGAACTGTTGTTCGAAGCTACTTTCGGTTTCTTGACCGAATACTTTAGCTTTTAGATGGGTATCTTGGGTGAGTTTTAAAGGTTCTTTATACACGTTAGAACTTTTAGTAGGTTCACTCCCATCGGTAGTGTAATAGATAGGTGTATCTTGTAAACAAGAGAGGGTTACTTGTATATCACCTACCTCAGGTTTTACTTCGGCACGAAGGTCGAATATGTGTTTAGCATAGTTATAACCTTCTAACTGGTAGATAGGAAGCAAGCGCATTAAGCGTTGTAAAAACTGATTGTAGTCTTTAGGTTTTGCAGGGTCTTCCCATTGTACTTCGGCTAAGGCTGCAAAACGAGGCAATACCATATATTGTACGTGTTTGAAAGTCTTGATATACTCTGTCCAAACATTGGCTTGTACTCCTAAGATGTGTTTTTGTTGCTCTTTATTAAGTGCATCGGGGTAAGGATTGAAAGAGTAAACACGTTCTACTGGTACATAACCACCAATAGCAAGAGGTTCTTTATCGGTTTTATCTGTTTGATAATAATCGAAGTAGCAATAAGAAACAGGGGTCATAATAGCATCGTGATTAGACTTAGCTGCTTCTATAGCGCCCCCGATACCTCTCCAAGACATTACAGTAGCATTAGGAGCTAAACCTCCTTCAAGGATTTCGTCCCAACCAATGATTTTGCGACCTTTTTTAGCTAATACATCTTCAGCGAATGTAATTATATGACTTTGTAAGTATTCTTCGGCTGTGTGTTTAGCATCACCTTTAATACCTAACTCTTTTATCTTAGCTTGGCATTTAGAGCATTTCTTCCAGCTATCTTTAGGACATTCGTCACCTCCTATATGGATATACTCTGAAGGGAATACTTCAGTTACTTCTTCTAATATATTTTTAATGAAATCATAAGTTTCGGGGTTGCCAGCACAAAGTACATCTTCGGCTATGCCCCAAGTTTCTCTTACTTTATAAGGGCCTCCTGTACAGCCTAATTGTGGATAAGTAGCCAAAGCAGCAACCATATGTCCTGGGAGGTCTATCTCAGGAATAACGGTAATGTTGCGGTCGGCGGCATATTTTACAATGTCTTTCATTTCTTGCTGAGTATAGAAGCCTCCGTGAGGTTTACCATCGAAGGTGTCCCACTGTTTGTTTACCATAGTTTGGCTGCGAGTGCTTCCTACCACAGTAAGTTCGGGGTATTTTTTAGATTCAAAACGCCAACCTTGATCATCGGTGAGATGCCAGTGGAATTTATTGATATTGTGGAGTGCTAACATATCGATATAAATGCGCACAGAGTCGGCAGTAAAAAAGTGACGGGCACTATCTAAATGTGCACCACGATATGCGAAATAGGGTTTATCGGTTATTTCTTTGGCAGGGAAGATGACTTTGCCTACTTTTTGTACCGGAATGGATTTTCTCAAGAGTTGTACTCCATAGAAAGTACCCGCTTTAGAAGCTCCATTTACAGTAATATTCTTTGCATTCACCACTACTTGGTAAGCCTCTTTGTTGTTGTTTTGGTAATTTTGCAACAAGGCAATAGTGTTGGTCTCATTGTTTTGGTTAGGAGCGATATTCACTTCAATTCCTGCTTGTTTTTTGATATACTCTTGCAAGAATCCAGCGTACTGCTGTAGAGAAGCATCACCTTCTGGATAGGTGATTTTGGTATCAGCCGTAAGTACGAAAGGTTTATCGGCATCAGCTTGGGGAGTGGTAATCATTTCGGGTAGTGGAATTACCTCATAATTAGCAGTACTCTCTCCTTGATTGTTTGTAGTTGATTTACACGAAATAATCGTTATCAATAACAAAAGTGCGGAAGTTAATTTTATCTTCATTACATTTAAAATTTGAATTAATGGGACAAAGGTATAAAATTTTTTTTGAATATTTTTTGGTTAGGTGATATTTTTTTTGCACCTTTGCAAATATTTTTAGAAAGTGATTTAAAACTGCTCAGAAAGCTAAGGGGTAAAAGCTCAAAAGTTTAATATCATAATGCCCAAAATGCCAATAATACCAAGTTAATAACGGTGCGAGCCACACGGGTAGATAGTGCGAGCCGCACAGGCAGATAATGCGAGCCGCACAAGCAGATATAGGAAAGACAAACAAAAGACGAACAAAAGACGAACAAAAGACGAAGGAAAGACGAAGGAAAGACGAAGGAAAGACGAACAAAAGACGGTGCGAACCGCACGAGCAGATAAAGGAAAGACGAAGGAAGAGTCAATTTAAGAGGGACTCATAGCGGAACATAATAGAAAATATACTATTGTAAGAATACTAATAGACTTTTATATACATCAAAAAACCAATGAAAAAATTTGATAAAGAAGTGTACCTAAAATGGTACGAGGATATGCTTTTTTGGAGGAAATTTGAAGATAAACTCGCTGCAGTTTATATTCAACAAAAAGTAAGGGGGTTCTTGCACCTATACAACGGTCAAGAAGCGGTAGCTGCAGGTTGTTTGCACGCTATTGACCCTACCAAAGACAAAATGATTACTTCTTACCGTTGCCACGTACACCCCATAGGTTTGGGCGTAGACCCTAAACGTATTATGGCTGAATTGTACGGTAAAGGTACAGGTACTTCTCACGGTTTAGGAGGCTCTATGCACATCTTTTCGAAAGAACATCACTTCTATGGTGGTCACGGTATCGTAGGAGGACAGATTGCATTGGGTGCTGGTTTGGCTTTTGCCGATAAGTACTTCAATAGAGAGGCGGTTACACTTACCTTTATGGGTGATGGTGCGGTGCGCCAAGGAGCTTTTCACGAAACAATGAATATGGCTATGTTGTGGAAATTGCCTGTGGTTTTTATTGTAGAAAACAATCACTACGCAATGGGTACATCGGTGGAAAGAACTGCTAACCACGTGGATATTTGGAAACTTGGGTTGGGTTACCAAATGCCTTGCCAACCGGTAGATGGTATGCACCCTGAAACAGTAGCCGAAGCGGTGTATGAAGCAGTAGAACGCGCTCGCCGTGGAGAAGGACCAACTTTGCTTGACATTCGTACTTATCGTTATCGTGGACACTCAATGTCGGATGCGCAACACTACCGTACTAAAGAAGAGGTGGAAGAGTACAAGAAACAAGACCCAATCACCAATGTACTTGCGGTTATCAAAGAGAAGAAATATGCTACCGATGCTGAGTTAGAAGCTATCGACGAACGTGTGAAAGAACGTGTGGCTGAGTGTGAGAAATTTGCAGAAGAATCACCTTATCCAGAAACACATATTATGTATGATGTGGTTTACGACCAAGAAAATTACCCTTTCTTGCCCAGTAGATTATAATAAAAAAGGAAACACTAATTAAATATAACAACATAAATGGCAGAAATTATTACTATGCCACGCTTGAGCGACACTATGGAAGAGGGTGTTGTAGCAAAGTGGCTTAAAAAAGTAGGCGATAAAGTAAATGAAGGCGATATCTTAGCAGAAATCGAGACGGATAAAGCTACGATGGAATTTGAATCATTCCATACAGGAACCTTATTGTATATAGGTTTAAAAGAAGGAGAAAGTGCTAAAGTAGATACCTTATTGGCTATCATAGGTAAAGAGGGTGAAGATATTTCGGCACTTATAGCTGGAGGAGCTCAAGCATCGGCTCCTAAAGCTGAAGAAGCAAAACCTGTTGCTGAGGTAACTACGGCTCCTGTTGCTGGTGCTACTATACCAGCAGGAGTAGAAGTGGTAACAATGCCTCGACTCAGTGATACAATGACGGAAGGTACTGTGGCTTCTTGGCTCAAAAAGGTAGGTGATACTGTAAAAGAAGGTGATATCTTAGCTGAAATTGAAACCGATAAGGCTACAATGGAGTTTGAATCATTTTATTCAGGTACTTTATTGTATATAGGTTTAAAAGAAGGAGAAAGTGCAGCAGTAGATTCATTATTGGCGATTATAGGCCCTGCGGGTACTGATGTAAACGCAGTTTTGGCAGCCGTGAAAGCTGGCGGAGCTTCAACTTCGGCTCCTGCAACTCCTAAGGCTGAAAGCAAACCGGCTGAAACAGCCACATCAGCCACTACTTCGGTAGCTAATGCAAACGACCGCGTATTTGCTTCTCCTTTGGCTAAGAAAATAGCACAAGATAAAGGTATTAACCTTACTGAGGTGAAAGGAACAGGTGAAAACGGACGTATTGTGAAGAAAGACGTAGAAAACTTTACACCAAGTGCTAAGGTTGCTACGGCTACTACGGCTACACCTGCAACCGCTAGCGCAGCTATCCCAACTGTAATTCCTGTGGGAGTGGAAGTAACTGAAGAGGTGAAAAACTCACAAATGCGCAAAACGATTGCGAAACGTTTGGCAGAATCTAAATTTACTGCACCTCACTACTATTTGGCAATAGAAATTGATATGGATAACGCGATGGAATCTCGCGCTCAAATCAACAATTTGCCAGACACCAAAATATCTTTCAACGATATGGTAGTGAAAGCCTGTGCAATGGCACTTAAAAAACACCCTCAAGTAAATACTTCTTGGAAAGGCGATACAACCCTTTACAACAAGCACGTGAATGTAGGGGTGGCTGTGGCTATTGAAGATGGCTTGGTAGTACCTGTTATCAGGTTTACGGATACTTTAACGCTTACTCAAATAGGCGCCTTGGTAAAAGACTTGGCTGGTAAGGCACGCAACAAGAAACTTACTCCTGCCGAAATGGAAGGAAGCACTTTCACCGTGTCTAACTTGGGTATGTTTGGGGTAGATGTATTTACTTCTATCATCAATCAGCCTAACTCTGCTATTCTTTCAGTAGGAGCTATTGTTGAGAAACCTGTAGTGAAAAACGGACAAATAGTAGTAGGTCACACTATGCAAGTAACTCTTGCTTGCGACCACCGTACTATCGACGGGGCTACTGGAGCTCAATTCTTACAAACACTCAAAGCTTATATTGAGAATCCTGTAACAATGCTCGCATAACGAGTGTTGGGGACAGCATATTACAAAAGGGTTACCTATGTGGGTAGCCCTTTTTTGTTATGAGAATAGATGAAAAAGGTAACACTGCAATAGATTGATAATTAATATGATAAAAAGAAGAACGTAAAATAATAATCGATTTCTTTACGAAAGATTTTGAAAGTATAGAAATCTTATTTATCTTTGCTATAAGAAAACAAAAAAAATAATTGCAATGAGTGTATTAGTTAATAAGAATTCAAAAGTAATAGTACAAGGTTTCACAGGAAGCGAAGGTACTTTTCACGCTGAACAAATGATTGCATATGGCACTAATGTGGTAGGAGGAATTACCCCTAATAAAGGAGGTCAAACACATTTAGGGAAGCCAGTGTTTAACACGGTAGCTGATGCTGTGAAGGCAACAGGAGCTGATGTATCTATTATTTTTGTACCACCCGCTTTTGCAGCTGATGCTATTATGGAAGCTGCTGATGCAGGAATAAAAGTAATTATTACTATTACAGAAGGGATTCCGGTAGCTGATATGGTGAAAGTAGCAGCCTACATAAAGAATAGAGATTGCCGCTTGGTAGGTCCTAACTGTCCAGGAGTGATTACGCCTGAAGAAGCAAAAGTAGGTATTATGCCAGGCTTTATCTTTAAGAAAGGACACGTGGGGATAGTTTCAAAATCAGGGACACTTACCTATGAGGCAGCTGACCAAATTGTAAGACAAGGATTAGGGATTACCACAGCTATTGGTATTGGAGGAGACCCTATTATTGGTACTACTACTAAGGAGGCTGTAGAATTATTGATGAATGACCCAGAAACTCATTGTATTGTGATGATAGGTGAAATAGGTGGACAGTTAGAGCCAGAAGCAGCCCGATGGATAAAAGCCAATGGCAATAAAAAACCAGTAGTTAGTTTTATAGCAGGAGAAACAGCTCCTAAAGGAAGAACAATGGGACACGCCGGGGCTATAGTAGGAGGTGCTGATGATACTGCTGAAGCTAAAAAACGTATTTTACGCGAATGTGGTGTTCACGTAGTAGATTCGCCTGCTAAAATAGGGGAGAAGGTAGCTGAAATAATGAAAAAATAGCATTTGTTAATAATTTATGAAAAAACTAATACTTATTGTTTTGTTTAGCACTATTATTTCATTTTTTAATTCATTATTTGCACAAAAGAAGCTTCAAGATGTAGATGTATTTAAAAGAAATCCTTCTGAAGTAATCTCGTTTGACGATGCACGTACTGAAGCTGAGAAAATATTACAATACCTAATACAAGAACAAATTATACCAGGAGCCTCTGTAACTGTAGCCAAACAAGGAAAAATAATATGGCAAAGAGGTTATGGATATGCTGATATTACTAAAAAGACAACTATTGACCCTAAGAATACGCTATTTAGGGTAGCGAGTATGTCGAAAGCTATTACAGGAATGGTACTGGCTAGACTGCAAGAGCAAAAGAAGTTTGACTGGAATACTTCAATTTATGAATATATACCTGATTACCCGCAAAAGCCTTTTGATTTTACCGTGAAACAACTTGCCGGACACTTAGCAGGCATACGTACTTATAGAGCTAATGAATATACTTTAAATAAAGCTTACAGTATTGAACAGGGAGTGAATTTATTTAAAGATGACATATTACAGTCGGCGCCAGGAACAAAGTTTTTGTATAGTAGCTACGGTATAAATTTGATTTCATTGGCTATAGAAAAGTGTTTGAATGAGAAGTTTGAGAATGTGGCTAAAGAGGAAGTGTTTAAGCCTTTGAATATGTGGCGCACTTTCCCTGATAGAGGAAAAATAATTAAAGATGAGGCTACACCTTATTCAAGGTCTAAAAAAGGAGGACTCACCAAAGCTCCCGATGTGAATAACTACTTTAAGCTGGCAGGAGGAGGCTTTCTTTCTACTTCTAACGATATTGCTAAAATGGGAATTGCTATAGAGCGCCATAATTTTCTTTCTCAGCCTATAGAAAACGAGATGCTAAAAAAGCAATGTACTTTTGATGATACTGAGGTGAGTTATGGTATAGGTTGGCAAAACCAACGAGACTGGAATGGACGTGATTATTTTGGACACACAGGAATGGGAGTGGGAGGTTACGGTTGGCTATCAGTATACCCAAATGAGCAAGTGGTAATTGTATTGCTGTTTAATGTAACTGACCCGCAAATTAATATCTACTTACAACGCTTAACCGACTTTATTATTGAAGGAGCCGAACGTATCCCTAATAAGTATTAAAAAATCCTTTTGTAATATCTTTGGTATCACAAAAGGATTTTTTGGAAATGAAAATTAATTAACAAAATTCATTATAGGCTTGTTGGAGATTTTCGGCGATAGCTTCAGCCATTCTACCTTCGATGTGATGGCGTTCCAACATATGCACTAATTCACCATCTTTAAATAAAGCTATACTAGGAGAGGAGGGAGGAAAAGGAAGCATAAAGTTACGAGCTTCTTCAGTAGCCTCTCTATCGACCCCAGCGAAAACAGTAGTAAGATGGTCGGGTTTCTTAGCGTTTTGCAAGCTGTAGATTACTGCAGGTCGCGCATTACGGGCAGCACAACCACATACAGAGTTTACTACCACTAGGGTAGTACCTGCTCTTTTCAATGCTTCTTTTACAGCCTCAGCTGTTTTTAATTCTTCAAAACCAACCGCTGTTAGTTCTTCTATCATTGGTTTTACCAATTCAGGTGGATACATAATACTTCGTTTTTAAAATTGGGGACAAAGGTACTAAAAAAAATTATATTACGAATTATTTTGCCAAATGGATTTAATGTAGTACTTTTGAGCCATTAACTAATATTATTTTAAATGGCAAAAATTACGACTGCTCAAGAAGCCTTAAAGGTTGTAAAGAGTGGTGACTTTGTTTATATTCACGGAGGCGCTGCTGTACCTGAAATACTTGTAGATGCTCTTGTAGAGCGTGCATCAGAACTACGCAATGTAAGTATAGGGCACATTCACATTGAGGGAGACGCTCCTTATGCTGACCCTAAATACAAGGATAGTTTTTATGTAAATTCTTTTTTTCTGTCGAGGAATGTGCGAGATATTATGAAAAATGGGAATGGTTCCTATACCCCTATTTTTTTAAGTGATATGCCTTTATTATTTGATAGGAAGCACGTTAAAGTAGATGTAGTGCTTATACAAGTATCGCCTCCTGATAAGTTTGGTTTTTGTTCTATGGGTGTGAGTGTAGAGGCTTGTAAATCGGCGATACGCAATGCAAAATATGTGATTGCAAAAGTAAACAAGCAAATGCCTCGTACTTACGGTGACGCCCTTCTACATATTGATGAAATAGACTTCTTAGTGGAACACGATGCTCCTATCTTCTCATTGCATCTTACAGAACCTGATACTATTGAAAAACAAATAGCCCGACATATTGTGCCTCTTATTGAGGACGGTAGTACATTGCAATTGGGTATTGGTAACATTCCTAATGCTACTTTGGGAGAGATGGGACACCTAAAAAACTTAGGTATTCATACAGAACTGCTCACAGAAGGAGTGCTTGATTTGGTGAAAAAGGGCGTGATTAATGGTTATGAAAAGAAGATAGACAAAGGCAAGATTATAGCTTCGTTTGTGATGGGAACACAAGAGTTATATGATTTTATTGACAAAAATCCATCAGTGGAAATAGCTGAAGCTTCGTACACTAATGAGGTGTCGGTGATACGTCAGAACCCGAAAATGATATCTATCAATTCAGCAATAGAGGTGGATCTTACGGGGCAGGTGTGTGCTGATTCTATTGGAACGGCTATTTATTCAGGATTTGGTGGACAGATAGACTTTGTAAGAGGTGCAATGCTTAGCGAAGGAGGTAAATCAATCATTGCATTTCCTTCGACCACAAACAAAGGAGAGAGCAAGATTGTGCCTTTTCTTAAACAAGGGGCAGGTGTGGTAACCACTCGTGCTCACGTGCAGTATATCGTTACTGAATATGGTGTGGCTGAGCTCTTTGGCAAGAATTTATGTGAAAGGGCTAAGGCATTGATTGCGATAGCGCACCCTAACCACCGTGAAAACTTAGAGAGGAGTTTTATGATGAAGTAGGGTGGTACGAGTTGCAATTAGCAAATGAGGTGCGAGCCGCACGGGCTATTAACTTTGGCAAAGTTTGAGATGAAAAAGCGATGTGTTGGGACGGTTAGGAGTATTCGGAAGGAAACGGAGGAGAACGGAAGAGAGCTGAGAGGAATTTTGAAGGAAAAAGAGTATTAGGAGGGTGGGGTTAGCTTATAGAGAGCTTATAGGAAGCTTATACGAATCTTGGACGATTGGTATAGAAAGAGTGTATAAATAGTTGATTCATAATATCATACAACAATGCAAAAAATGGCAAAAACGGGGTTTCGAGACGAAAGAAAGGGAAAAGGCACTCGGCCTTAGACCATAGGCAATAGGGGGGGAGTGTGACGGTAAACACGGAGTAAAGAAGAAAGTAAGAAGGAGGTAATTTTTATGGCACACCTATTGTAATACATAGGGAGCAATGTACATTTTGTAGTATATAAGAAATTGATTTTAAACTGTATAGATATAATGAGAATATTTATATAGACAAGTGACTACTGACAAAATGGCATATAGTAACGATCTAAATATGAATATAGGAAATTTTGACAGCCTTTTGGCTGAACATATAGATGAAGATACAGAGTTCATTCCGCTTCTTACTTTGGAAGATGAAGAAGAGATAGAACGCGAACGCATACCACACGTGTTACCTATTCTTCCCTTGAAAAACACTGTGCTATTTCCAGGAGTAGTAGTGCCTATCAGTGCGGGGAGAGATGCGTCTATTCACCTTATCAACGAGGCATATGCTACTACTAAGACTATTGGTGTTGTAGCTCAATTAGACGAGAAGACCGAAATACCCGAGGGCAAAGACCTCTTCCGTTTTGGTACGGTAGCCCGTATTCTCAGAGTTTTGAAAATGCCTGACGGCAATGTAACTATTATCATTCAGGGTAAAAAGCGCTTCGAAATAGAGAGTATTGTAGAAGAAAAGCCGTACATCAAAGCGATGATAAAAGAGATGCCGGATGTGAAACCCGATGCGAACGATAAGGAGTTTGAAGCGACTATTGAAGCTGTGAAAGACCTCTCTATCAAGATTGTACAAGAAAATCCGAATATCCCTTCGGAAGCGGCTTTTGCTATTAGGAATATAGAGAGCACATCGTTCCTGATTAACTTTATATCGTCCAATATGAATGCTACCGTTTTGGAAAAGCAAGGCGTATTGGAAATTGACGAACTAAAAGAGCGCGCTACGGCTATCTTAAAATATTTGAACATCGACTTGCAACGCCTTACCTTGCGTAACGAAGTACAGTCGAAAACGCGTATTGACATCGACCAGCAACAGCGTGAATACTTCTTGCACCAGCAGATGCGTACTATTCAGGAAGAATTAGGAGGCGTGTCGTACGAGCAAGAGATGGAAGAGCTGAAAAAGAAAGCTAAAACCAAGAAATGGGACGACAAGATAAAAGAGCTCTTTGAAAAGGAACTGAGCAAATTGCAACGTACCAATCCTAATAGTCCAGATTATGGCATTCAGCGTAATTACTTAGAAGTATTATTGGAATTGCCTTGGAATGAGTATTCTAAAGACAACTTTGACCTAAAACGCGCTCAGAAAATTCTCGATAAGGAACACTACGGATTAGAAGAGGTGAAACGCCGTATCATAGAGTATTTGGCGGTGCTTAAACTCCGTAATGATATGAAATCACCTATCTTGTGCTTCTATGGGCCTCCTGGGGTAGGGAAGACCTCCTTAGGACGCTCTATTGCCAAAGCTTTGAGCCGTGAGTACGTGCGTATGTCGTTAGGAGGTTTGCATGATGAGGCAGAGATACGCGGTCACCGCAAAACCTATATCGGGGCAATGCCGGGGCGTATTTTGCAACAGCTTAAAAAAGCTAAGACTTCTAACCCTGTATTTGTATTAGATGAGATAGATAAATTAGGAAACAATAGTTACCAAGGCGATCCTTCTTCGGCTATGCTAGAAGTGCTCGACCCTGAGCAAAATAAAGAGTTTTACGACAACTTCCTCGAGATGGGTTACGACCTTTCTAAGGTGATGTTCATCGCTACTGCGAACGACCTTTCGACCATACAGCCTGCTTTGCTAGACCGTATGGAACTCATCAACGTAACGGGTTATACCATAGAGGAAAAGACCGAGATAGCTAAACGTCACTTATTACCTAAGCAACTCAAAGAACACGGTATGAAAACTACCGACTTGCAATTAGGCAAAAAGGAAATAGAACGTATTGTGGAAGGTTATACTCGCGAATCGGGGGTACGCGCTTTGGAAAAAGAAATAGCAAAAGTAGTGCGCTACGGAGCTAAAAACTTAGCAATGGGAGAAGCCTATGACCCTAAACTTACCGTAGAGACCATAGAAAAAATATTGGGGCCTGCCCGCTTAGAACGCGATAAATACGAAGATAACGAGGTAGCTGGCGTAGTTACTGGATTGGCGTGGACGAGTGTAGGAGGAGATATTCTGTTTATAGAATCTGCCTTATCGAAAGGTAAGGGGGTGCTTAATATCACGGGTAATTTAGGTCAGGTGATGAAAGAATCGGCTACTATTGCTTTGGAATATCTAAAAGCCAATGCTGAGCGCTATAACCTCAATGTGAAACTCTTTGATAGTTACGATGTGCATATACACGTACCTGAAGGGGCAACCCCTAAAGATGGTCCGAGTGCGGGTATTGCGATGCTTACCTCACTAATGTCGCTCTTTACTCAAAAGAGAGTGAAAAAACACTTGGCAATGACCGGAGAGATTACTTTGCGTGGAAAGGTACTACCGGTGGGTGGACTCAAAGAGAAGATTTTGGCAGGGAAACGCGCAGGTATTAAAGAATATATTTTGAGCAAAGACAACGAGAAAGACATCTTGGAAATCAAGCAAGAATACCTTAAAGGACTTACTTTTCATTATGTAACGGATATGGAAGAAGTGATACGTTTGGCAATTACCAACCAAGATGTAAAACACAAAAAAGTTTTAAGCTTTGAGTAATAATTAGTACTTTTGCATTTTCATAAGATAAAGAACAATGAATAAAAATCAAGAAGAAGATATATTAGGAGATAACCATATAGCAACTTCGGCAGTTACACCACTTAGAGCAGATGCTTTTCAGATGAGTGAAACCGAAAAGATAGCAGAAATAGAAACTCACGTACGTGCTATTTTACATACTTTGGGAATGGATTTAACCGATGATAGTTTGAAAGGCACTCCCAGACGTGTAGCTAAGATGTTTGTAAAAGAGATTTTTGGAGGCTTATTACCAGAGCGCAAACCTTCGATGTCTACTTTCGAGAACTCTTACCATTATGGTGAGATGTTGGTAGAGAAGAATATTGTAGTATATTCCACTTGTGAACACCACTTGTTACCTATTGTGGGGCGTGCTCACGTGGGCTATATTTCTAACGGTAAAGTGTTAGGGCTTTCGAAGATGAATCGTATTGTAGAGTACTATGCGAAACGTCCGCAAGTGCAGGAACGCCTTACGAAGCAAATAGTACAAGAGATGCAACGCGCTCTCGGTACCGAAGATGTGGCTTGTATTATAGATGCCAAACACCTATGTGTGAACTCTCGCGGTATACAAGATATTGATAGCAGTACGGTTACTGCTGAGTTTGGTGGTAAATTCAAAGACCCTGAGGTAAGAAAGGAGTTCTTAGAATATATAAAATTAGACACAAGATTCCATTAAACTAATGTAAGTTTGCTGTAAGGAGGTGATGTTGTCCCTCAGAACGCTGTAGCACGGCAGGCAATAGAAAATAATATTTGTTATATTGAGCAGATGTTAATTAAAAGAATAAAATACCCCTAAAAGTTTAGATACTTTTAGGGGTATTTTTTATGAATAAAGATTTTAGGAAAGAGTAAAGGTAAAGAGTAGTAGTTTAAATATTGAATTTTAAAAGTTTATAGATGAAATAGGGGGCTATTTTTTAGCTGTGAAATAGGAAGATATTATACGTAAATTTGATATATTGAGCTAAAAAAAAGGAGTAGATTATTTTAAATCAAAAATAAATTTGTATATTTGCACCTAATTTAATAAAACTAACTAATATTATTTATATGTCAAACGACATCCGCATTCGAAAAGGGTTAGACATACACTTGGAAGGCGAAGCTGATAAAACTACACAACAGCTTCCGCTTGCCTCTTTGTATGGTATTAAACCCAATGATTTTCACGGTGTTATTCCTAAGCTTTTATTGCGTGAGGGTAATGAAGTGAAAGCAGGTGAAGCACTATTCTTTTCAAAGAGTGATGAGCGTGTATTGTTCCCTTCTCCGGTAAGTGGTACCATCAAGGAGATTGTACGAGGTGAGCGTCGTAAAGTGTTGGAAATACACATTGCGCCCAGTCAAGAACAAACCTTCAAAGACTATGGGAAGAAAGACGTAGAAGAGATGCAGGGTGAAGATATTAAGGCACACCTCCTTTCAGCAGGTTGCTGGCCTTTTATCAAACAACGCCCTTATGACGTGATTGCCAATCCCGACGGGAAGCCTAAGGCTATCTTTGTGTCGGCTTGCAAAACCAATCCGCTCGCTCCCGATTACGACTATGTGCTCAAAGGAAAAGAGCAAGCTCTGCAAACCGCTCTTACCGCCTTAGCTAAACTCACCACAGGGAAAGTACACGTGTCCGTTTTCAAAGACAGCTCGTTGTCACCTTTCCGCAACCTTAAGGGCATAGTGGTGCACAATGTGTCAGGACCTCACCCAGCAGGGAACGTCAGTACACAAATAGCCCAAATCAGTCCGATAAACAAAGGTGAAGTGGTATGGGTGGTAACGCCTCAAGATTTGGTGGTGATAGGAGAACTCTTCTTAACAGGTAAAGTGAACCTCACCCGTACAGTAGCTCTTACAGGTTCGCGCATTGAGAAACCTCACTATGTTACAGCCCTTGCTGGAGCTCAAATCACTGGCGTCGTGGGTAGCCAGGTAAAAGACGTGGCTGCAACCCGTATTATTAGCGGTGATGTGCTTACTGGTACTAAGGTGAGTGAAACAGGCTTCTTAGGTTTTTACGACGACCAAATTACAGCAATTCCCGAAGGAAATGATTATGATTTGTTCGGTTGGGCAAAACCAGTAGCCAACAAAATTTCGCTTACACGTTCGCTTACTTTCTCGTGGTTGAACCCTAAGAAAAAGTACGACCTCAATACCAATACCAATGGTGAACAACGCGCTTTTGTGGTAACAGGTATGTACGAAGAGGTTTTCCCGTTGGATATTTATCCGATGCAACTGCTCAAAGCCTGCTTGTATAAGGATTTGGACGAGTTGGAAAACTTAGGAGCTTACGAAGTAGCACCAGAAGATTTTGCACTTACTGAATTTGTATGTGTATCTAAACAACCACATCAGCAAATTATCAGAGATGGACTTGATTTAATGATGGCGGAATTAGGTTGATTCATATAAAAGTAAGTAAACAGTTTTAAATAATTGAAATATGTCTAATTATTACAAACCTTCAGGGAAGTTTTCACCTATATCATTTGTGTATTTCATATTAGTATGTACAGTAGCATTGCCTATATTAGCAACCATCTATGCGTACTTAATATGGTATATCCCAATTATATATCTTAACTTCTTAGTAACATTTGGTTTTGGTTTTGCTATAGCCATTACTGTTGGTTATTTAGTAGTTAGATTGGGTAAAGTACGTAATTATGGCTTAGCTATTTTGTTTGCTCTCATAGCATCACTTGTTGCTTATTATCTGCAATGGGTAGTATGGGCTGATTTGGCTATTAATACAAGTGAAGTGTATGGTAATAAGCAAATAGGTGTAGCTATAAGTAATGTGCAAATTGAACAATTGCTGTACTTATTAGGGCATCCATCAGACCTTTTTGGATTGATAGGACTTATCAATGAAGAAGGGACGTGGACTATAAAAGGGAATACTGTGAGTGGAGTTTTCCTTACTATTATTTGGATAATTGAATTCTTAGTAATTGTGATTATGGGAATAGTTGCCTCTGTAGGTAGAGCTAAAGAGCCTTTTAACGAGCTTGCAGATGAGTGGTTTAAAGAAGAAGAATTACCTGCTTTTTCTTATATAGAAAATGTAAGTGACTTTAAACAACAGGCAGAACAAGGTAATTGGGAACAACTTTCTACAGTTATTCAAAGAGGTGATAAAGGAACTAACCATAGTGTTTTTACTTTGTATACCTCGGCTAATGAGTATTATCTTTCAGTTTCTAACGCTACAGCAAAAAAGAATAAGAAAGATAAGATAGAGTTTGATACCGAAGATTTTATAAAATATCTCAGTATTGATAAAACTGTTTATGACTTATTGAAAAGTAAAATCTAAACATTATGGCACGTCCGCAATCTAAATTAGGGCTTGTAGTATCAGCAGAAAGAAATTACAATGAATTGATTTCTTTGATTGATACTATTCCCGAAGACAAACGAGAAAAGGAGTTTCCTAAGGGAACAATGAATCGAAATCTCCGAGATGTACTCGGGCATTTATATCATTGGCATTTGCTTTTTTTATCTTGGTATGAGGAAGGAATGAAAGGAGGTAAACCCAAAATACCCAAAGAGGGTTATACTATGAAAGACACTCCTAAATTAAATCGAGAGATATGGAAGAGTTGCCAAAAGGTACCGTTTTCTAAAATGTTTTCTCTGTTTAAAGATTCACATAGTAAGGTTTTTCATATTATAGAAAGTCATACTGATGAGGAACTTTTTACAAAGAAAAGATATCCTTGGACAAAGACGACTTCGTTAGGTTCTTATTTAGTTTCGGCAACATCAAGTCATTACGATTGGGCTTTAAAACTAATTCGTAAATCAATAAAAAAGAATAATTACTTATCATCAAGAAAATGAGTTTAAAAAGTAAATTAAATACATTAAAAGAAAAGTATAAAGGAACGAAGATGGAGACGACTTTCAACGCGCTCCACACCTTCCTCTATACGCCTAATGAGGTAACCCACGGAGGTACTCACATTAAGGCTGCTGACGACCTAAAACGAACAATGAATATGGTGGTTTTGGCACTAATTCCTTGTTTGATTTTCGGTATTTTCAATATAGGTTACCAGCACGAAGTGGCTTTCGGTCACTTAACACACCCCGCTGAAGGCTTAGCTTTTTGTAGTGGAGATTTTTGGAATTGGACAAACTTTAGTATTGGTTTTATAAAAGTACTTCCTCTTGTAGTAGTGTCGTACGTAGTAGGGTTGGGCATTGAGTTTATATTTGCTACCATTCGTGGTCACGAAGTAGAGGAAGGATACTTGGTAACCGGTATGTTGGTGCCACTTATCGTTCCAGTAGATATTCCACTTTGGATGCTTGCTGTAGCAGTAGCCTTTGGAGTAATCATTGGTAAAGAGGTATTCGGAGGTACAGGTATGAATATCTTAAACCCTGCGCTTACCATTCGCGCCTTCTTATTCTTTGCTTATCCTACTTCAATGACAGGGGATAAAGTATGGGTAACAGGTGTATTAGATCGTTCTAAAGAAATTGCTTCTGGAGCAAACTTAGATGCGGTTTCAGGCGAAACCATCTTGGGTAACTTGGCACAAGGACACCCTATTCACTACACCGATTCTGACCTTCTTTTCGGGTTTATCCCAGGTTCAGTAGGTGAAACTTCTACTATCATTATCCTCTTAGCAGGTTTATTCCTCATCTATACTAAAATTGCTTCTTGGCGTGTGATGGTTAGTATGTTTATAGGAGCTTGGGTAATGGGCGCTATCTTCAATGCTTTAGCACCAAGTATGGTAGGTACTCAGTTCTACACTATTTGGAGTGTACCAGCTTATCAACACTTGCTCATTGGAGGTTTGGCTTTCGGAGCTGTATTTATGGCTACCGACCCAGTTACAGCAGCACAAACTACGAAAGGAAAGTATATCTACGGGTTCTTAGCAGGTTTCATCGCAATTGCTATCCGTTGCTTCAACCCTGCTTACCCTGAAGGGGTAATGCTTGCTATCCTATTAATGAACGTATTGGCTCCTACTATCGACCACTTCGTAGTACAAGCTAATGTATCTCGTCGTAAAAAACGTTTAAAAACAGTTACTAAAACCGCATAAATTATGGCAGTAAAAACAGAAAGTAATTCGTATACAGTGATTTTCGCCATTATAATGGTGGTAATCGTAGGAGCTTTGCTCGCTGGTATTTCGTCAGCATTGAGCAGCGATATCAGTAACAATAAAAAGTTAGAAAAGAAACAAAACATTCTCTACGCTATGGGTGTAAATCACAACCAAGGTGAGCTCGGAGGTGGTAAAGTAGAGTTTCTTTCTACAACTGATGCTGAAAAACAGTTCCCTAACTATGTGAAAGAACAATACCTTATCAAAGGAAATACCGCTGAAAAAGTAGAAGGTGCTAACGACCTTATCAACTTCAATGGTCATCGCGAAGGTTTGCCTCTTTATGTAGGTGAAAAAGATGGAACTACCCTCTACATCATTCCCGTAAACGGACGTGGTTTGTGGGATGCTATTTGGGGATATATAGCCGTAGATAAAGACCTTATCGTACGTGGCGTTTTCTTTGACCACAAGGGAGAAACTGCTGGTTTGGGAGCTAATATCAAAGAACGTTTCTTTATGGACGACTTTATTGGGGAACACCTCTTAGATGCTGCTGGTAATTTCCAAAGCATTCAAATATCAAAAAGCAATGGTGACCCTGAAAACAAACGTAAAGAAGATGGGAAAATAGATGCTATTGCAGGAGCTACCCTTACTGGTAATGGAGTGCAAGCAATGATACGCGATGGCATAGAGCCTTATATATCCTATATTAAAAGTTTAAACAAATAAGAGACTATGGGACTATCAAAAAAAGATACAAAATTAGTAACCGACCCTTTATGGGATAACAACCCCGTAACGGTACAAGTATTAGGAATTTGTTCAGCTTTAGCGATTACAGCGCAATTGAGAGCCGCTATTGTAATGAGTCTTTCCTTTACCTTTGTACTTGTAATGGGTAACGTAACCATTTCTTTACTTAGAAATGTAATACCACCTAAAATCCGTATCATCGCCCAGCTAATTGTAGCAGCTGCTTTGGTAATCGTGGTGGACTTTGTGCTGAAAGCCTATGTGTACGACCTTAGCAAACAGCTATCGGTATATGTAGGGCTTATCATCACTAACTGTATTTTGATGGGACGCTTTGAGGCGTTTGCCTTAGGAAATCCTCCAGGAAAATCGTTCTTAGATGCTATTGGTAATGCAGGTGGTTATTCTATCGCTTTGCTTATCGTCGCCTTCTTCCGTGAACTATTAGGTTCAGGCACTTTGCTCGGTTTCCAAGTATTAGGAGACCCTATTAAGAAAACAGGTGTATATGCTTGGGGCTATGAAAACAACGGTTTTATGTTGTTAGCGCCTATGGCATTAGTAACTTACGGTATAGTAGTGTGGGTACAACGTTCACGTAATAAAGCCTTGATAGAAGACAGTCATTAATCATTTAAAAAGAAAAGAAAATGTTAGAATATTTAACACTGATTTTTAAATCGGTATTCGTAGAGAATATGATTTTCGCTACCTTCTTGGGTATGTGTTCGTACTTGGCTGTGTCTAAAAAAGTATCTACTGCCATAGGCTTAGGAGCTGCCGTTATTTTTGTACAGACTCTTACCGTACCTATGAACTACTTGTTGAACCAGTATATCCTCAAAGAAGGTGCTTTAGCTTGGTTAGGTCCAGAGTATGCTAATTATGATTTGAGCTTCCTTACCTATATCTTATTCATTGCCACTGTAGCTACGATGGTGCAGTTGGTAGAGATTATTGTAGAGAAGTTTTCTCCATCGTTATATAACTCGTTGGGTATTTTCTTGCCTTTGATAGCTGTAAACTGTGCTATCTTGGGAGGGTCACTCTTTATGCAATCACGTGAGGAAACTATTCACTCTTTTGGTCTTTCAGTAGCCTACGGGTTCAGTTCAGGATTGGGATGGGCTATCGCTATCTTAGCGTTGGCAGCTATCCGTGAGAAAATACGTTATTCACACGTACCTGCACCCTTGCGTGGCTTGGGTATCACCTTTATCACTACAGGGCTTATGGCTATCGGCTTTATGAGTTTTGGTGGTATGCTTACAGGTGGTAGCAGCAAAAAGGAAGCTAAAGAAGCTCCTAAACAAGAGACTACTATCCAACAAGAAGTTAAAACTGATAAATTAGCTCATAACACAAAAGATTTAAGCAATGATATTAGCAAGTGAAATATTAACAACTATTACGGTAACGGTAATAGGATTATTGGTAATAATCCTGCTGTTAGTAGCTATTTTGCTTTACGTAAAACAGAAACTAACCCCATCGGGACCTGTGAAAATTACAATTAATAAAGACAAAGTAATTGAAGTGCCTATCGGCGGTTCATTGCTTTCTACTTTGGGTAACGAGAAGATTTTCTTGCCATCAGCTTGTGGTGGTAAGGGTTCTTGTTTACAATGTAAATGCCACGTGTATGAGGGAGGAGGAGAGGCTCTTCCTACAGAAACGCCTCACTTTACAAAGAAGGAACTCAAAGAAGGTATGCGTTTAGCTTGCCAAGTGAAAGTAAAACAAGATATGCAAATAGGCGTACCAGAACAAGTGTTTGGTATCAAGAAATGGGAAGCTACTGTAGTGAGCAACTATAATGTGGCTTCGTTTATTAAAGAGTTTGTGGTAGAACTCCCAGAGGATATGGACTACAAACCAGGAGGATACATTCAGATTGAAATTCCTGCTTGTGAAGTTAAATATTCTGATATTGATATCACTGCACACCCTAAAGAACACCCAGGAGAGCCTGATAAGTTCAGAATGGAGTGGGATAAGTTTAAGTTATGGCCTCTTGTAATGAAGAATCCAGAACCGGCAGAGCGTGCTTACTCTATGGCTTCCTATCCAGCAGAGGGACGCCGTATAATGTTGAATGTGCGTATCGCTACGCCTCCTTTTGATAGAGCTAAAGGAGGATGGATGGACGTAAATCCTGGGGTAGCTTCTTCTTATATCTTCTCACGTAAACCAGGTGACAAGGTAACCATCTCAGGACCTTATGGCGAATTCTTCATCAATGATTCTAACGCTGAGATGTTATATGTAGGAGGGGGAGCTGGTATGGCGCCTATGCGTTCGCACTTGTATCACCTTTTTAAAACCTTAAAAACTAATAGGAAAGTTACTTATTGGTACGGAGGTCGTTCAAAACGCGAGTTGTTCTATGTAGAACATTTCCGTGAATTGGAGCGCGAGTTTCCTAACTTTAGATTCTTTATTGTACTTTCTGAACCACTACCTGAAGACAACTGGAAAGTGAAGAAAGATATTAATGATCCTGAAGGCGATGGCTTCTTAGGATTTGTTCACAACGCTGTAATTGAACAGTACTTGAGCAAACACGAAGCTCCAGAAGATATAGAATTGTACTTCTGCGGTCCTCCAATGATGAACAAAGCCGTTCAGAAAATGGGACAAGACTTTGGTATGCCCGATGAAAACATTCGTTTCGACGACTTTGGTGGTTAATAACTACCTGCATTATACAAAAATCCGACTTAGCGATAAGTCGGATTTTTTTATTATCTTTGCGACATAAAATTGATGTAAGTATGAAGAAAGAATCAAAATCAAAGATAATTGCACAAAAAGTAATTTATGCTGCTTTTAAAATACTGAAAGAAAATGGAGGTAAAATGCGAGGAAAACAGATAGTAGATGAAATTCGAAATACTACTTCCTTTGATGATTATGAGAACCATATTTTTGAAAAGACGGGTTATGTAAGATGGGAAGCAATTCTTAGTTTTTATACTATTGATTGTATGAAGGCGGGTTTTTTGACAAAACAGGCAGGGGTTTGGTATCTAACTCAAGAAGGGGAAGAAGCTATGAAACAAGGAGCTGAAAAGCTTTTAGAAATGGCAAATCAAAAGTATAGGGAATGGGATACTAAAAATAGGGTCAATAAAGATAAACCCTCAGATTTGGATAATGATACAGTGTCATTGAATGAAGAGAATACACAAAAACAGTCAGTTCTTTTAGAACAGTATGAAACAAGAGCATTAGAAGGAATTAGAGAATTTGTCATAGAAAAGAATCCTTACGAATTCCAAGATTTAGTAGCTATTCTTTTAAAGTCAATGGGGTATCATATTTCTCACATATCACCCAAAGGAAGAGATGGAGGAATCGATATTATTGCTTATACAGACCCTTTGGGAGTAATACCTCCTCGCATAATTGTACAAGTTAAGCATAAACCAGAATCTAAAATTTCCTCTGATGATATTCAAAGACTGGCAGGAACGATGAAGAGAAATACTGATGTAGGTATTTTTGTAACCTCAGGAGAGTTTAGTAATTATGCAATAAGTGAAGCACGAAATACAGATAAACATATTGAACTAATAGATTTTGAACGTTTTTTAGCTTTATGGCAGCAATACTATAACAAAATGTCTGATGATGAAAAAAATAGACTTCCCTTACACTCGATTTACTTTTTAGGGACTAATGATTAGTAAAATTAGAAATTGTTGTCTATCACATATATAAATTAGCTTATGTGTACGCGATATATTCACAAACATTAGAACAGAGGAATATTCTATTCGACTCTTAAACGAATAAAGAACGGTGTGGGTCGCATAGGTAGCAAGGTAGAGAGAGCTTAAACAAAGCTTATATGAACCTTATAGGAAAGACGAACAAAAGACGAACAAAAGACGAACAAAAGACGAACAAAAGACGAACAAAAGACGAACAAAAGACGAACAAAAGACGGTGCGAGCCGCACGGGCAAATGAACAAAGAACGAAGGAATAACGAAAAATAAACGGTGTAAGCTGCTCAGGCGAATGAACAATGAATGAAGGAATGATGAAAGATAAACAGAGTGAGCTTCGCAGACAGAAGAAGAATAAACAAAGAAAAGATGATTAAAAGAAGAACTTTTAATCATCTTTTTTGCTTGTGGAGAAGATGGGGCTCGAACCCACGACCTTTTGGCTGCCAGCCAAACGCTCTAGCCAACTGAGCTACATCCCCGTTTGCAAGCGCAAAGGTAAAATATTTTTTCTAATTACCAAACCTATTTGCGAAAAAAGTTATACTTTTGCCATAAAATTATAATAACAATGACTGATAGATTGCAAGGTTCGTTGTATACGAAAATAGATAAAAAACTGGCTATTACTACTTTTGGACACCCTAATGCGAACTCTTTCCCTTTGGAGTTGCTAAACAGACTTACCAAAGAAATTGATGCGCTTTCTGAAAATGAAGAAGTGAGTATTATACTCCTCAGGAGTGAAGGTGATAGAGCTTTTTGTGCAGGAGCTTCTTTTGACGAGCTTTTAGCTGTTACCAACGAAGAAGAAGGGAAACGATTCTTTGAGGGCTTTGCGCATCTTTTTTTAGCGATGCGTCGCTGTAAAAAACTTATTATTGGGCGCGCTCAAGGCAAGGCTGTTGGCGGAGGAGTGGGCTTACTCGCTACCTTAGACTATGTGTTTGCTACCGAAGCAGCGAGTATCAAGCTATCGGAACTCTCACTGGGCATAGGCCCTTTTGTGATTGCTCCTGCAATCTTACGTAAAGCCGGACAAGCAACGCTCAACGAACTTTTTATGGCTCCTGACCAATGGAAAAGTGCTTATTGGGCTCAACAAAAAGGGTTGATTGCTCGCGTGTTCGAAAATACAAAAGATATGGACGAAGCGATAGACCATTTTATAGATACGCTTCTGAAATCCAATCCAGTAGCTTTGTCGGAAATGAAACGCATCACTTGGCAACACACTGAGCATTGGGAACAAGAACTCATAAATAACGCAGCTATTTCAGGAAAATTAGTACTTTCAGAGCAAACAAGATTAATGTTAGAAAAATTGAAGAATAAATGAAAACAGAAGAAACCGTTTTAGAAATTAACCTTACCGCCTTAGAAAAAAACGTTCTTTACTTAAAAAGCCGACTCAAACCTACAACTTTGTTTTTGGGAGTGGTAAAAGCTTTCTCTTATGGGAATAATTCGGTGCCTATAGCTTTACATTTGCAAAAAAAAGGATTGGCGAATTACTTTGCCGTTGCTTACACTTCCGAAGGTAAAGCTCTGAGAGAAGCAGGTATTACACTTCCTATATTGGTGTTACACCCACAACCTATTAATTTTGATGATATTGTAAAATATCAATTAGAACCGACATTATATTCACAGCGTATTACAAAGCTATTCTTGGAGTATGCTGAGAAACACCATTTGGTAAAATATCCTGTGCACCTTAAATGTAACACAGGGCTTAATCGCTTGGGGTTTGATTTAAATGAAATAGACCAAGAGCTTACTTTGTTAAAAAATAATACTACAGTGACAGTGAAAACGGCTTATTCTCATTTAGCGGCTTCAGAGGATATGAATGAGAAAGAGTTTACTGAAAATCAGATTAAGACTTTTATTGCTTTTCAAGAAAAGATAAACAAAACTTTCTCTCATAAAGTAATTTACCACCAGTGTAATACTTCAGGTATACTGAATTATGCCCACGCTCAGTTTGATATGGTGCGTTGTGGTATAGGAATGTACGGCTTTGCCAATGACGCTCAGCTACAACAATATCTTACGCCTATTATGACTCTCAAAAGTGTTATCTCACAAATACACACTTTGCAAGTAGGTGATAGTTTAGGCTATAATCGAGGTTACATTGCTGACCATATTACTAAAACAGCCACTATACCAGTAGGTCACGCTGATGGAATCAACCGTATTTACGGTAAGGGGAAAGGCTTTGTATTTATCAATGGGAAGAAAGCGCCTATTATAGGTAATGTGTGTATGGATATGATATTGGTAGACGTTACTAATATTCCTTGTGAAGAGGGAGGAGAGGTAATTGTATTTGATAAAGAGCATACAGCTGAGACATTGGCTGAATCGGCAGGGACAATTTCGTATGAACTTATTACCTCTATGGCGCACAGAATCAAGAGAGTATATATAGAAGAGTGAAAAGTGTAAAAAATAATACCTAAAAAATTTTGGTATATAAAAAAAAGGTTGTACTTTTGCACCCAGAAATCGCGGGATAGAGCAGTAGGTAGCTCGTCGGGCTCATAACCCGAAGGTCACTGGTTCGAGTCCAGTTCCCGCTACAAAATAGGCGTAATTAGTCTGGTTTAAAGACTGATTACGCCTAACTTCTTAAAATAAGTGTGTCGGATTTGTGGCTATTTTTCTGCACGAGGAAGGTAGCCGTAAATAGAAAACATCTCTTCACTTTTTATATAAAGTAATTTAGTAATATTTAATTTAACGCTATAGATATTTTTAATGTGCCTTATATTATTTGTTAGATAAAATATTATTGAAGTCGTATTTTATTTCTGCAAAAAGAAAAGTTTTTACAACTTAAAAAACATCTAAAATGCATTTGGGTAAAACTTTAACAAGACTTTAACATAGTGTAAAATATTGGAAATGAAAAACCTATATTTTTTTTGATTTAAAAACGTAAAAATATATACTTTAATGATGTGTAATTAAAAAAAAAAGATTACTTTTGTCGCACTAACTCTGTATACATAATATACATATTAGTTTTAAGAATAGCAGTTTTATATACCATAGTTTAATAACTAATGATAATGAAAAAGTTTTTATCAGCAATTTTGTTTTTGATGTTCGCAGGAGTTGCGTCAGCTCAATGTATAGACGTAAAAGTAACGCCTACGGCGGGTACTTGTTACTCCGATGCACAGCTAAAGGTAGAGGCAAAGCCAGTATCACCTCTTCCTTCGGGTTGTCCTGCGCCTGGTAGTGAAGGTTATTTTGTACGCTTAGAGGGTTACGGAACTGATTCAGGTTTAGAGAGAATGGCAGGAGGTACCTCAGGGCAATATACTTTTACTAGTTTAAATCCTGGTAACTATACGGTAACAGTATATGATGCGAAAAATGGGAACTCTGAAGCTAAAAGCGTAAAGGTTATTTCTAGCTATAAGATAATGAATATCCAGAGTCTACAAGCCATTGCTCCTGCCTGTAATAAGAACAATGGTGGTGTGAAATTTAAAATACCTAATGGAGGTATAGGTCCTTTTGAGGTAACCCTACTTGATATGAGTGACCAAGTGCTGGTGCCTGCACAAACCTTTACTCGTCCTGCAGGTAACAATTATATAGAAGTAAGAGGAAATAATTCTCATAAGGTACTTCCAAATACTTTTATAAAGGTGAAAATAAAAGATATTACAAATGTACATAACAACTGTGGTGAGGAACGCATACTTCCAAAAGTACAAATTCCAGCTTTACAAAATGACTTTAGTTGTATTGACATAAGAATTAGCAATCGTTATTTAACGAGAAGTAGAACTGATTGTAATAAATATGAAGTTGAATTAAAAATAAAAGAAGTAGGACCGGTGGATCGTTGGCTAACTCAGAATCCGAATGTAACATATTCAGAGATGAAAAGTTTCTTTACTCAACCTGGTAGAGCCGTGGTGCGCTTTTTAAACAGTTCTAAACCGCAAGTAGATATTTCTAGTACTTTTGATGGTTATGGTTTTAAATTGAAATTCCCCTCTTTTATTGAAAAAGGTGATGAAGTAGAGATTATTATAAAGGGACCTAATAATACGATTACTGAGCGAGTACGTTTTAATGAGGAAATCACAACTCCTTTGTGTGATGCCTTTAGAACTAGTAATGATTCTTATAAGAAAAATAAACCAGGTTCCTGTGGAAATTTTGAGCAACGTTTATCTCTTAGTTATTATGCGATAGGAGGATTTTGGAGAGAACTACCTAACTTGGATGGGGGTACTTATTACTATGATGTAACTTGGCCAGTAGCTCCCTTTGAAATAGGGCAATTTAAGTTAGAAAAGAGTACAACTGGTAATTCTGCAGGACCTTGGGTAGAAATACCGATAGTGGCAGGGAACAACCCTGGAGCGGGACAAGCAGGATGGACAAGTAATACTATTTATTTAGATAAGGTAGGAGAAGGACTTTATAGGCTTACCTATAAAGACCCTATAGGATGTAGAGGAACTTGTGTTAAAGAAAAATATATAGAATATATAGATAAAACTACCTCTAATCCGATTGAGAAAATATGGAACTATTTAAAAATAGGCTATGGTAGTTATGAAGGGACAGGAGCTTTTCGTTTTGAAGAAATAGGTGATAATAAATTTTATTATCCATTGAAATTTAAGATAGAACCTGTAGATGGTACTAAATCGGTTACTTATCAAGGAAAATTGGCCTTAGGAAGCTCTGTTACTCGTACTATTACATATCCAATAAATTATACGAATGAAGGTGATATTAGAAATTTTGGTTGTACCAATTTGCCTTCTACTAATTATAGAATAATAGTAACGGATGCTTGTAGTAATACTACTACACGAGATTACGTGCTTCCAGCAATGCGATATAATCCAATCTTGAAATATGAAAGAGATTGTGAAGTAGGAAAGATTATTTTTGACATAGGGCGATTAGTGAATAATACTGGATCCGATTCAGAAAAAGTATATATAGAACGAGATGTAGTAGACGCTTATGGCAATCACTCTTGGCAACCTGTGAAAGTAAATGGTAATGATAGTTATATAAAGAATAGTAAAGGAGAATTTATTAATTTATTGACTGGGAAATATAGGATATTTTCCGACTGGGATAATAAGTATGGTTTTATTCCTTCTTCTACTTTTGGAATTTATAGAGTTCATAGTTTAACAGATCCTACTATGCCTCCTATAAATAGCGAAAATTACCAAGAGATCTCTATTCCAGAGATGGAGAAATTAAACCCTATTTTAAACCCTGCAGTATGTAATAGTGGTAGCAACACTGGTATGATTTCAGTAGATTTAACAGGACAGCAAGTGGCTTTCCCTGTTACCTATGAGCTGTACTCTAAACCGAGTGCTACTTCTACTCAAACTACTTTTGTAAAAAAAGCAACTTACCAGCAGTCACAAAACCAATATTATCATATTTTCTCTAATTTACCTATGGGGCACTATATGGTGAGGACTATTCACCGTTGCCAAACAGTAAATAAAGATATTGAGATAAATAGTACTGGTGATTTTGATCCTTATTTATTAGTGGATAAATCAGGATTATGCGAAACTAATACAGTTAAAGTATTTCTTGGAGTATCAGGACATCTTTTTGATATCCGATGGTTTAAGCTTGATGCTAATGGACAAAAAACTACTTCGTCTCCACTTCAATCGGGACCTTCATTCTCTGAGGATATTACGACCACTACTCACTATTTGGCTGAATATAACTTGAAGCCAGGTATAGGTTGTGGTAATGCTAAAGTATACACTAAATCTACTACTGTACAGGTGGCTTCAGGAAGTGATGCCATTAAGTTTAGAACACCTTGTCCTAATGATATTACAGTTTTTGCTGATCAGGGAGCCTGTGGTAAATCGGTAAATTGGCAAGAGCCTTCGGCTTATAACACTTGTAGTGGTACTATCACTACTACAAAGAGCCATACACCTCCATATTATTTTAATATAGGAGTTCATACCGTTACCTATGCGTTTTCTGATATAAAAGGAAATACTATTAGTTGTTCTTTCACTGTTACAGTGAAATCTAACGCTACTAAACTAAAATCGAACCATCGTTATACTGATACTTCGGGGAATACTATCACTCAGTTGACCCCTAATCAGGAGTTCTTCTATGTACTTACTTATCAGAACGACGGTTCAGAAAATATCAATAAAGCAACTATAAATGTAAAACTTCCTGCTAATACTACCGTAGTTACTAATGGTAACCCTGACCTTAATGGGGCAGGTGATGGTACAGTGAATAATCCTCTTCCTCAAAGTAGCTATAATAATGCTACTAAGAGCTATCAGTTTGTGATAGGAGGTACAGCAGGAGGTGTACAGCTGCAATCTACGCTTAAAGCAGGAGACCCTGCTCGTGTGATTCGTATTCCTCTTAAACTTGTAGGCGATTGTAATGACTTTTTAAAACCTTGTGAGAACTTCTTGAAAACGTCTATGAATATAGACTACGAAGGAGGAGCAGCGGGTTGTACAGGAAATCAACAAACGGAAGCAGGTACTAAAACAATCATCATAAATACTACGGATTGCAATCGTCAGGAAGTGTTCTGTGGTACTGGAGCGATGACTTTTGAAGCTGTAGGAGGCTTTACAAGTTATCAATGGTATAAGGATGGAAACCTCCTACCAGGAGAAACAAAACAATCAATCGTTGCTAATTCACCAGGTGTTTATAAGGTAGAGAAAACGAATTTTTGCGAGGGAGTTTCAGTAGTAACAGTAGAAACTATCAACTATCAAGGTATTTCACCTTCTACCGACCCTATTCGTGCACAAGCTCAGAATATAGGGGTAACTTGTCCTGGTGATGGTAGTTGGACAAGCCATTTCTACTTCTGTCAAGGAGGAAGTAAGAATATTACAGTAAGCTATAAAAACACTGCTTTTGAATGGCAACAATGGAGTGGAGGTTGTACAGAAACTTCTCCTGATTGTCGCAATACCGATGATAATTGTTGGAATCCGGTACATTCTAACGCTACCTTTACAGCTAATAGTGCTGGTAAATATCGTTTACACTTGAAAGATTGTAATGAAAACTTCTATTTTGAAGTATTTACAGCAGGATTAAGTGGTAACCTTACTGATAAGATTGATGAAACAAACTATTCACAAGGTTCAGTGAGATTAACTCTTAGCACCAGTGGTGTAAACTATAAGGTAGAAATCTACAAAGGAGGTGTATTTCTAAGAACTGACAATATCAATACAAATGATTATCGTATTCCTAACTTGCGACAAGGTACTTATGATATTAAGGTTACCTCAGTACAAATACCAGGTTGTGAGTATAATGGTAATGTAACGATAGATAAGCTCACTGAAATGACAATGACTGCTGCCTTCAAAGGTTGGAAAGATTGTAACACTGCTAAATTACAACTTAAAGCCGAAGGTGGTAAACCTACTTATCGTTTCTATATTTGGAGTATCAATGGAGTACAACAATTTGCTGACGAACAAACGGCAATTACTTCTGCTTCACCTATTGCATTACAGTTAGGACACCAAACAAGCGTAGATGTAGATGTGCCAAATATTACCCAAGTAGGAGAATATGTATTTATAGTAGGTGATATGGATAATGGTAAGTTTGCTTTGTCTAACAAGGTAACGATTACACCACCAGATCCACATAGCTATACCTTGTCGGTAACTCAAGAAATTGAGTGTGAAAGCAATCCTAATAGTGGACACATCAATATGATATTCCCAGCAGGTAGCCAACACCAAAATCGTACTATTAACTTGTATAAGTTAGATAGTAATGGTAATCGCATCACACCTGCTTTCAAGACAAGTTCAGGAGGATTATTTACTGGTTTGCCCGCAGGAAGCTATGAGATAGAAATGAAATCGAATGTAGGGGGTAATATATGTACTTACAGTCAGAAACCTATTGTAATTGCCCCTACTAAAGACCCTCTTAGAGCTTTTGCAGGAGTAGTAGCCGATAAAGATTGCGATGCAAGTAATCAATATAAAATAGCGGTAAACAATGTTGCAGGAGGCACACCTCCTTACCGTTATAGTTTTGATGGAGAAACTACTTATGGAACCAACAACGTTGGCTTTATGGGAGGTTCTGGTAATGTGTATGTAAAAGATAGCAAGGATTGCCGTATTGTTATCCCTGTGAATATTGTTGCACAAACCGTACCGACTCTTACCGTTGCTAACCCTATTACCTATCGTTGTGATAATGGTTATGGAATGGTAACTGTAACGATAGCTTCAACTACTAGTCAAACTTATGAATACAGTATAGATGGTAGTGGTAAAACAGCTATCGCAGGTAATACTTTCAGTAGATGGTTAGCGCCAGGTACGCACTCTATTACTGTGTACTATAAAACTTTGAATACAGCTACTACGCCTAATGTACTATACGTAGAAGATTTTGGCAAAGGTGCTAATGAGTGCTTATCAGGAGCCACTACAGGTTTAGTATGTAAGACTGATGGTGACTTAGCTGATGGTAATTATGTAGTTACTAAACAAGTAGGAACTAATGCCTCTTGGGTACCATCGCCTACTGACCCTTCGGGAGGACGTTATTTGGCTATTGCAGGAAATGGTAGTAGCGAATTAGTGTATGAAAAACGCATTACAGGAGCAACTGCTCTTACTCCTATAACTGTAAGTTTTGATGCCTTGAATCTTATTTCAAGTGCCTCAGGAGTAGCACCTCGTTTCAGCGTAGAATTACACAAGAGCGATGGAGCACTGCTTCGTGGCAAGAATGTAGGCACTGTGAATGCTACAAGCTGGAAGAATGTAAGTATTACCTTTACCGAAGCTGAATTGACAGGTCTTACCGATGGTACTCTTATCGTTAAGATTGTAAATACAGCGGCTGCAAGTTATGGTAACTTAGGCAATGATTATGCTGTGGATAATATTAAAGTAGCCCAAGCTACACAATATTGTGCTTCACAAGTTTCTCAATTAGTGAATATTGAGAAATTCAAACAAATGCGTATTGAGAAATATGGTACTGAGAAGAATGTAAGCTGTAAAGGTGCTAGTGATGGACAAGTGCGTATTAGAGTAATAAATCCAGCTTCTAATACTGTTAAATATTCTATTGACCCTCACCAAGCAGTTTGGACTACGACTACCCTTGACGCACAAGGAGTCTTTACCATTACAGGATTAAGTGCTACTCAAAACGGTGTAGTAGCTGTACAAGATGCTAATAATCCAAACTGTATTACTACCTTACAAACGGGTTACAAGATAGGAGAACCTACCTCTATTGTACCTACTGCCGTAGTAATGGAGAAAATAACTTGTTACAATGGAGGAAAGGCTAAAGTAAAAGTATCGGCTACGGGAGGTACACCAGGTTATCAGTATCAAGTGGGATTGGTAACAGGTACTTTAAGTGCTCCACAGCCAGCTACTAAAACGCCTAACCCTTATGAGTTTAATAACCTTGTAGCAGGAACCTATAGTTTAGTAGTAACTGATGCTAATGGCTGTAAAACAGAAACTACTTTTGAGATTGAAGATAAAGCTACTATTTCAGCGACTGCCGAACCTCAATCTTACTGTTATAGAACAGGAGATGAGAAGAAAGTAGTTATTACAATGCTCAGTGGTAATGGCAATTATAAAGTACAACGTGTAGGAGGAGCTATCTATTCATTCAACACTAATAGCTATGTATATCCTGATGCTTTGCCAGCAGGAAACCATACCTTTGTTATAACTGATGGATTTGGTTGTAGTACAACTGTTACTACCCAAGTATACGACCCATTGACATTACAGGTATCGCCTACTACCCAACAGTATGCTGATTGTAAAGGAGGTAGTGTAACCTACACCCTTACAGCACAAGGCGGTATCCCAACAGCAATGAAAGAATTTAAATACAGTGTAGATAATGGTGTAACTTATACTACCATAGCTACGGCTCCTTCACAAGCTACTGTAGCAGTGAGCGTAGCCACTACTACTGTTATTAGATTCCAAGTAACCTATAAACCTGACGGTAGCGAATGTACTGCTGAACGTTACATCACTTTATTAAGCGATTCACCTCGCTTCTTGAAACCGTTCACTACTACCAAAGCTACTTGTGGAAAAGCGAATGGTTCAGTAACAATTACACCAAATGATTACTATGTAGGTACTGCTTCGTATACCTTAGTGATTAAAGATACTGGAGGAACTGTACAATCAGCTACTGCTTTAGCACAAGGTAACTATGTAGCTGAATTAACTGATAATCGTGGTTGTGTGGCTACTCAAAACTTTACTATTGATGCAGTACCACAACTTACCGCTACAGCTACGGTTACCAAACAAATGGGCTGTACATCAGCAGCAGCTGATTTAGCGGCTATCACTGTAACTCTTGTTAATGGAGGAGGTACTCCACCTTTTGCAGTACATTTGAGAAATAACTTGAACGGTTATGAAAGTACACATACTTTAACCGCTTCTAATAATATGCCAACAGAGTTCACTGGTTTGGATTATGGTAATTATGATATTACCATTACTGATGCTAATAGTTGTGAAACTAAACTTAGCACTGTAATTAATCCTAATTCTAATGTAATGTCTATCACTGCTGAAACACCTACAAGTTGTACAACTACAAGTAGTATGGTTATTAAGGCAAGTAATGGCACAACATTCAGTGCAACTACTAATGCTTACTTTGCTGTATATCGCCCAGGAATTGTGAATCCACCAAATACGGCTACTGCACAACAATTGACAACCGCCAACCTCAATGGAGGAACTGATACGTGGTATAGAGGAACTGCTTCTGGTACAGGAGTAGCTGTGAAAATACCAAACTTAACACCTGGTGTTCAATATACCTTTGTGGTGTACAACATCACAACAGGTTGTAGATATACTCAACAAGCTACTATGCCAGTGCCTACGGCTTCTACATTGGGTGCTACCTTACAAGTAGCCAATGTGAAATGTGCAGGAGGTAATGACGGTACAGTAAGCTATACCTTAACAGGTTTCCAAGGTAGCACAACAGCTATTACTTGGAAGATATTCAGAGAAGATAATCACCAACAAGTAGGTGCAGGAGGAAGTGTAACAGCTCCGTTCCATATCACACAAAACACCAATAGTAATTTGCCAGCAGGTAAATACTATATTGAGTTTACTGAAAATACAGGTTGCGTGAAAGCCTTCCCATTTGAAGTAAAACGCTCAGCGGTGCCATTACAAGTATCTACTATAGCTACTCAGAAAGCCTCTTGTAGTACACTTGGTCAAGCGTGGTTGAATATCAAAGGAGGTACTGCAAGCTATACTTATGGTTATGTAACCGCAGGTGGAGCTTATAACCCAGCGGTAATGACAGGCACTACGCAAGCTTCTACTTACATCAACTTGCCAGCAGGTAACTGGGATGTATATGTAAGCGATGCTTATGGCTGTATACAGCACGCTGCTGTAACCATAGGAATGTTTGATGTACCAAGTATATCGGATGTTACAGCCTTGAATTGCCAAGCCTATAACAATATAACAGGTAAGATACCAGTGAGAGTGACCCTCAACCAGATAGGTCAAGGTAACCACTATTACACCTTAGATGGTAGTGCTGATCAGCCTGTGGTTTGGACAATAGCTAATCAAGCCTTTGAGGTAGAAGTAAGCCCATTAGTAAATCACACTATCGTTGTGAAAGATGTGAATGGTTGTGCTACTAGTACAACATTCAGTACTACGGCTATCATCACCGCTACGGCTACCGTGAGCAAAGTAAAAACGTGTGCTACACCTACGGCTGAAATAACCGTAGTAGCCACTGGAGGTACAGGTGTATACAGCTATACCTTAGAGCGTTTAGATAACGGTTCGTTAGCAGGTGAAATTATTAGAGAGAATATAGCCTTGCCAGCAGGTGGTGTGGTAACTATTACCAACCCAACTGAGGCTGCTACCTACCGCATCAGTATATTTGATGCTGAAACACGCGATTGTCCTATCGTGAAAGAAGTTCAAGTGGTAGACCCAACACCTATCGACCCATCGACTATAGTAGCTCAAGCTTATAACGAAAAATGTAACTTAGGTCTCACAGCTACCCCAACAGGAAGCATAGACGTAGCTATCCCTACCGACCCTGATACCTATACATTTAGAATTACAAGTGCCATAGACTTAACCGATGGTAGCAACGTAACGGTAACTACTACACCTTCGACCGCAGGAACTCATAATGCTACCTTTACACAGCTACGAGGTACTACGCAAGGGGTAAGATACCAAATAACTGTTACTAATAGTACGGGTTGTACCGCAATGGTAGAAACAATACTTACTTCACCAGAGCCTTTGAGCTTTGATGCAGATGTTCTTTCAGCTACTCAATATGTATGTGAGGGAGGTGCAGGAATGACTACACCAAAAGTAAGCGTAGATGTAACTAAGATACGAGGAGGTATACCACCTTATACTACTGAGTTCTTTGACGGAGCAGGTAATAGTTTAGGTACAGGTACTGAGTACACCTTAACAAACCTCAATGGAGGTAGCTTCTACGTAAGCATAAAAGACGCTTCAGGCACTTGTAGTACTAATACTGCTAGCGTAACAGTAGCTCCTGCCTTTGCTCTTACCTCAATGAGCATTACTACAACTACCTCAGTAACTTGTGTGGTAGATGAAGTGATAAATATTAGCTTAACGGTAACGCCTACTTATATAGCAGGCACTCCATTGCGCTATACTATCCGAGGTACTGATAATGGATTTGTGGCTATTACTTCTACCACTGCTACTACTCTTAGTGTACCACTTACAGGTTCAAGTGGCTTTGGTAATAGCAATTATACAATAGAAGTAATTAATGAACGTACTGGTTGTAGCATTACAGGCGTACACAGTATTAGACAGCCTAATACTTTTGCGATAGAATCAACTAACCCAGTGAGAGCGGTTTGCCATAACGATAATGGTTCTATCACACTCGGATTAGTGGATACAGACCTTTCTAACGGCGATCAATCAACAAATGGATATACTTATACCATTACCTCAGTGGGAGCTACAGTAGCTACTTCTACTTCGGCAACGATACCAGCAGGTACACGTAGCTTTACTGTGAACTTGAAAGGTGGTTCATATGATATTGAAGTAACAGTGAATGGAGTAGGATGTAAAGTACCGAAAACACGCTTTACTATTCCTTCTAACCCTGCTGAGATAGAAGTGAGAGATGCTCGACAAAAAGTATCTGTCGATTGTGCTAATAAGAACGGGGTAGCAGCCTTAACAGTAGTAGGAGGTCAAGAAACCTTTACTGTAACACTTACTCCTGTAGGAGGTGGTACTCCACACGTACAAACTAATGTGAGAGCAGGTGCTCCAGGAATTGAGTTTGGTGGCTTAGACGCAGGTAGCTATATTATATCAGTAACCGATGCCTTAGGTTGTGCAACCGCTACAGGTACTTTGAGTGTGACTATTGACCCATATAGTGGTATCAATACCTCTACTATTTCAGTAACCACAACTCCAATCACTTGTATTGATGCTGATGATGGTACTCTTAAAGTAACAGGTGTAACAGGAGGAGCACGTCCTTATCACTATATTTTAGTGAGAACATCGGCAATGGGCAGTGATTTACCTGAAATAGCTACTAATGAAGGTGAAGCAACCTTTACAGGTATTAAACCAGGTACTTACCGTGTGGATATAGTAGATGCTAAGAACTGTTCAGTAACCGTAGCAGGAAGCTATACCTTTACGAATCCGCAACCTATTACTGCTGATATTGATGTGACTAACTCAACCTTCTTTACTTGCTATGGTGAGAATGGAGGAAGCGTAACAGTTCACAATATCGCAGGCGGTACAGGTTCTTATACAGTGAATATCGTGAGAGCTGATAATAACCAAAAGATAGACGGACGCTCAGGAGTAACAGCAGGTTCATCAGAAACGTTCTCAGGATTAGCTCCATCACCTAAGAACACTTATTATCAAGTAGTGATACAAGATACTAATAAGTGTACGATGACTAAGACACTTAGCTTTACTGTAGAAGAGTTCCCTGATATAGCTATAAGCTATGTAGAACAAGAAGGTACTTGTGAAATGAATACTAATAACTATGTAGACCATTTGATAGTACGTTTCAGAAATACAGAAGTAGATTACTCTAAGATAACTTATAGTCTTAACGGTACGGCAAGTCGGACAGCCTTTACTCGTACGGTAGGTAATATAGCTTATATCGATAACTTTGATAGAACAACCCGCACTCAAACTATTCATATACATTACACTGCGGTAGCTCCTATCACAGGATATTGTACAACAAGCAAGACCTTTACGGTAGATCAAATCACTCCGCTTGTATTGAGTCAGGTAACCAACACTACCCTCAATACGATAGAAGTGATAGCTACAGGAGGGGTAACTAGCACAGTGAAGGGCTATACTTACTACTTCAACGGAGTAGATAGTGGCGATAACCGTGTATACAAAATCAAGCATAATGACCCTGAACGAATAGATAATGGCAGACGCATTAAAATCATAGAAGTGAAGGTGGAAGATGCACAAGGTTGTGTACGTACAATGACGATAGAAAAAGAATATCTTGACATTGAAGTACCGAACTTCTTCACCCCAGATGGCGATGGAATTAACGATGTTTGGAAACCTAAAAACTTAGACAACAACGTGAATGCTCGCTTCTACATCTTCGACCGCTATGGTAGACGTGTAGCACTGCTCAGATCAGGAGAGGGTTGGGATGGTACTTACGACGGTCGTAGCTTACCAGCTGGTGACTACTGGTATATCATTGAGGTGAACGATGAATTATACGACAAACGTGAGTTCTATGGCAACTTTACATTATACCGATAATCGTTAATAGTTTTCATAACTAAAAAGAGCTGTTCAGCAATGAACAGCTCTTTTTTTTAATTTATTATGGGAATTCAACGTAAAAAGAGTAAGGCTAAAGCCTTAAAAAAAATCAAACAAGTAGAAGCTTAGCTTTTTAAGACAAATTGATTAAAGAGGGTTGATTACTTGGTGACCTTTGAGAGGAATGGAGAGTATTTTAGAACAGCAGACAAGTGTTTTGTGGATTGCTCAGCTTTGCCACTGGATTTTAAGAATAATAAAAATATAGCTGTAAATCATAAAATAGATGACCCAACAAAGATTTCTGTAAAATACAATATATTATAACAAATTTTTTCGTAACTTTGTAGCATAAAACTTTAAAAGCAATATAACTATGAAAATCAAAACATTTTTAGCACTACTGCTATTGGTGATAGTGGGGTGCGGTTGCTCAAAAGCAGACAAGGATACTTCTCCTGAGGCTGTGATTGTAAGAGAAATTCCTCAAGAGCAACTCTTGGGAATTAATCTTGAGAAAGATACTCTAAAAGTAATCCAGAGTAGGAAAGAATTACAAGATTTGTTTCCTAATCAGAATCTAGGAGAAAGAACTATTTTTAAAGAAATAGATTTTTCTACACAGACTGTTTTATTAGGAAGTAAGTTTTTTGTTCATACTTATGGGGTGAAATCTTACGATTTTAGAAAAAAAGGGAATAATGAGTATACTCTCGAAGTTGGTCTTTCGGATACATTTTTTACTCAACCAAGAGTACTTTATTATGGTATTATAGTGAAGAAAATATCTGACAATGCTAATATAAGTTTTAACATTCAAAAAAATAATTAAAATGAAAACAAAAACATTTTTAGCACTACTGCTATTAGTAATAGCGGGGTGTGGTTGCTCAAAAAAAGATAACTTTAAAGCGGTACCTTTTAGAACATTGTTTAGTGGTTGCAATCCTCCTGATTTAGAATATATCAATAAAAAGGAAATTATTTCTAATGAAGTTGAATTGCAAAAAATTGGAGAAGTGTTAAGACTCACCACAGAAACTATAAACAGTTTTAAAATTAATTTCTCACAAAAGCAAGTAATTATTATTTGGGGAAAGGAAGAACGCTATACACCTTCTTCTATTAATGTAACTTCTGTTGCAGAAGATAACACTTCTATTGTAGTTCATACGGTTAGTGAAGTTAAAGGATTGGGGGCTGCTTTCAGCTGTCCTTTCTGTATAGTTGAGATTCCTAAAACTAATAAAAACATTACATATAAAAATAAAGCGTTATGAAAAAGCTCATTTTCTATATATCAGCTCTTTTTTATTAAACTCATCGTAATTGAGTACTTGCCTATCTATTTGTTTAGTAAAATTGCTATGCAAAGTAGTGCTGAGAATATCGCTACTAAAAGGGTAGTAGGGGCAGGTACTTTTATTGCTAAAAATACTGTAAAAAGTACTAATAACACGTTTATAGCAAGTACATAACGAAAAGTAATAGGCAGTTGTAACTGATAGTGTAAGCCATTGGCTAAACCCGCAAAAATAAGTGCTAACCCTGCACTGAAAAACCAAAAGGCTTCTGCCGAAAGTTGGTCGTATTTCTTGAAACTAAGTGCTGAATGGGCTATGCCCAATAGCATAATTCCAATAATAGCAAACGCATAGAATATTTTCATCGGTATAAAAGTTTATAATTACTTTGCAAAGATACGAATTGAAACTGAATTAATACCATAATACCAAAAATGTCAATAAAACTGATTAATATCAGAAATGCCAGAAATACCAATAATACCCAATCAATGACGGTGTGAGGTGTGAGCCATACTGGCAGGTGTGAGCCACACAAGCGGGTAAAATTAGTAAATGGGTTAATTAGCAAATTAGCAAATGGGGGATGGGAAATAAAATAATGTAGATTTAGAGAGCTTATAGGAAGCCTTATTTAATGATTAATGGTTAATGGTTAATGATTAATTTGGGAGAAGCTTATAGGAAAGACGAACAAAAGACGAACAAAAGACGAACAAAAGACGAACAAAAGACGAACAAAAGACGAACAAAGAACGAACAAAGAATGTACGGGCAGATGAGGGAAAGACGAAGGAGGAGCGATGCTAAAGCGAAGGTAAGTTGAAGTTGAGGTAAAGATAAAAAGATGATTATTGGAGGTTTTTAACTTTGTTAGAGTTTCAAACTTCTGCAAAGTTTATACATAAACGAATGATGAATGAAAGAAACCTGAGTAGCAGGGTGGAGATAGGGTGTTTTATAATAGTTTAAAAGTTCATTTTATTAGGGTTTTATTTATTTGTAAAAATTTTGCATCATTAAAAATAAGCTTTTAAAAGGATATTCAGTAAAAAAACTCTTTGCATATTGGTGCTAAATCAAAAATATTATGTACTTTTGCCCCAAATTTACATAGTGGGCTTTGTGAAAAAACTACTTATTGGAGTTAATAATCACTATGTGAGTTATATAAAAATTAAATTGGAGAATTACGATGGAGAAAATAACCGCTGCCATTACGGCTATCGGAGGCTATGTACCAGAAGATGTTCTAACCAATGAAATGTTAGAAAAAATGGTAGATACTAACGATGAGTGGATTTACACCCGTACAGGTATCAAAGAAAGACGCATACTTAAAGACCCTAATAAAGGTTCATCATTTTTAGGAATTGAAGCCGCTAAAGACCTTATTCGCAAAACAGGTCTCGACCCCAAAGAAATAGACTTAGTTATTTTGGCTACGGCTACCCCTGATATGCCTGTAGCCCTTACAGGTCCTTATGTAGCGTCGCAAATAGGCGCTGTGAATGCTTTTTCATTCGATTTGCAAGCTGCGTGTTCGAGCTTCCTATTTGGGGTTTCGGCAGCTGCTAAATACATAGAATCAGGGCGTTATAAAAAAGTACTCTTGGTGGGGGCAGATAAGATGTCGTCTATCATAGACTATACCGATAGAGCTACTTGCATTATCTTCGGCGATGGGGGAGGGGCTGCACTTTTTGAACCTAACTATGAAGGTTTAGGTGTACAGGACGAACTCTTAAGAAGTGATGGTATAGGACGTAACTATTTGTACATTAAAGCAGGAGGTTCTCTCTGTCCGACTACCGCTGAAACAGTGGCTAACAAAGACCATTTTGTATTCCAAGACGGTAAAACGGTGTTTAAATATGCGGTTACAGGAATGGCTGACATAGCAGAGGAGCTTATCAAACGGAACGGTTTGACCTCAAACGAAGTGCAATGGCTTACGCCTCACCAAGCTAATAAACGTATTATTGATGCTACTGCCGAGCGTATGGGATTACCTGCTGAAAAAGTGATGCTCAACATTCACAAGTACGGCAATACAACTTCGGCAACCATCATCTTAGCTCTTAACGACTATGAAAACCAACTCAAAAAAGGAGACAATATAGTATTGGCAGCCTTTGGGGGAGGTTTCACTTGGGGAGCTATTTACTTAAAATGGGCATACGACGGAGCCCTTTATCACAAATAAGGAACAACCATTGAGAAAAATACAATACACGTATGGATTTAAGAGACATTCAAAATTTAATTAAGTTTGTTGCCAAGTCGGGGGCAAGCGAAGTGAAATTGGAAATGGAAGATGTAAAAATCACCATTAAAACGAACCCTGATGAAAGTGGCAAAGAGCAAGTGTTTGTACAACAATTGCCCGTAGCACAACAGCTACCGCAATTGCCTTTGCAACAGCAAGTGCCTGTACAACAACTTCCTACAGCTGAACCTGCTGACAGCAAACCAGCAACACCTGCCGATGACGATAGCAAATACATTACTATCAAATCGCCGATGATTGGTACTTTTTATCGTCGTCCTGGTCCAGACAAACCGCTATTTGTGGAAGTAGGTTCTACCATAGCCAAAGGTAGTGTGATTTGCATTATTGAGGCGATGAAACTCTTCAACGAAATAGAATCAGAAGTTTCTGGTAAGATAGTTAAAATATTGGTTGATGATTCTTCACCTGTAGAATTTGACCAGCCATTGTATTTAGTGGATCCTTCATAAACCAAACAATTATGTTTAAAAAAATATTGATAGCCAACCGTGGAGAAATTGCCTTACGCGTGATACGTACGTGTCGCGAAATGGGTATCAAATCGGTAGCCGTATATTCTACTGCCGATGCTGACAGCTTGCACGTGCGTTTTGCCGATGAAGCTGTGTGTATAGGTCCTCCACCCAGCAAAGATTCATACTTAAAAATACCTAATATTATAGCCGCTGCCGAAATTACCAATGCCGATGCCATACACCCAGGCTACGGATTTCTTTCGGAAAATGCGAAATTTTCGAAGATTTGTGCAGAACACGGCATTAAGTTTATAGGCGCATCGCCTGAAATGATTGAAAAAATGGGTGATAAGGCATCAGCTAAAGCGACTATGAAAGCCGCAGGAGTGCCTACCGTACCAGGTTCTGACGGGCTCGTAGAATCATTGGAGCACGCTAAAAAGATAGCAGCAGAAATAGGCTACCCTGTGATGCTGAAAGCTACTGCCGGTGGGGGAGGTCGCGGTATGCGCGATGTATGGAAAGAGGAAGACCTCGAGAAAGCCCTCAACAGCGCGATGCAGGAAGCAGGAGCTGCCTTTGGTAACGATGCGATGTATATGGAAAAGCTGATTGTAGACCCTCGTCACATTGAGATACAAATCGTAGGCGACCAATACGGCAAGGCTTGTCACCTTTCAGAACGCGACTGCTCGATACAGCGTCGCCACCAGAAACTTACCGAAGAAACGCCGTCGCCTTTTATGACGGACGACCTTCGCAAGCGTATGGGAGAAGCTGCAGTGAAAGCTGCTGAGTTTATTAAATATGAAGGGGCAGGAACGGTAGAGTTCTTGGTAGACAAAGACCGCAATTTCTACTTTATGGAGATGAATACTCGTATACAAGTAGAGCACCCTATCACTGAACAGGTGATAGACTACGACCTTATTCGCGAGCAGATATTGGTAGCTGCCGGAGTGCCTATCTCAGGTAAGAACTACACGCCTAAACTCCACGCCATAGAGTGTCGTATCAATGCGGAAGACCCTTATAACGACTTCCGTCCGTCGCCAGGTAAGATTACCACCTTGCACGCCCCAGGAGGTCACGGAGTGCGCCTCGATACTCACGTGTACAGTGGTTATGTAATTCCGCCTAACTACGACTCGATGATTGCGAAACTCATCACTACAGCGCAAACCCGTGAGGAAGCAATTGCCAAGATGAAACGCGCCTTAGACGAGTTTGTAGTAGAAGGAGTGAAAACCACGATTCCGTTCCACTTGCAACTAATGGACGACCCCGATTACTTAGCAGGCAATTACACTACTAAGTTTATGGAGGATTTCCAGATGAAACCCCAAGTGTCAGAATAATGAAGTAGAAATGATTATATAAAGAAAGGGACTGTCTAACTCAAGAGAAAGATAGTCCCTTTTGTATAGTTACAATACTATGATATATCTTGTTGTATATTTTATTTGTTGGGTATTAGCTGTTGTACTGTATGCTTTTTCTTTCGATGAAAGCTTTGTATATACCGCATTATACACTCATTTGGTTTATGGGGTAGGCTTTTTCGGGTTGTTTAACTTTGTAGGGCACTCGGTACTCAGTGAGAAAGTAGCTAAAACCATAGGATGGATATCTAATGGTTTTCAAAAAGAATTGGGGTTTGTGTCGTTGGGGATTGGTATTTGTGGTATATTGTGCCATTGGTTTCGCGACGGATTCTGGTTGGCAACGGCTATTCCGTTTAGTGTATTCTTGATAGGAGCAGCCTTGTTACACATCGCTGAGATGAAGCGAAAACACAATTTCAACAAAGGGAACGTATGGATTATTCTTCCTGATTTGCTAATGTCCTTAACGTTATTAATATTGTTTATACTGAATTAGAGATGAAACTGATAGCAATGATACCTGCTCGCTACGGAGCGACCCGCTTTCCTGCAAAGCTGATGCAAGACCTTTGTGGCAAGCCTGTAATTGTACATACTTATGAACGTGTAGCTGATACCCGTTTGTTTGACGAAGTGTATGTGGTAACTGATGACGACCGTATAGAAAAAGTGATACGGGAGGTAGGAGGCAAAGTAATTCGCAGTAAAAAAGAACACAATAGTGGCAGTGACCGTTTGGCAGAAGCTTCAAGAGATTTAGACGTAGATATTATTGTAAATGTACAAGGAGATGAGCCTTTTACCGATAAAGAAAACTTACAAAAAGTAATTGATATTTTTGTTAAAGACCTTACTAAAAGCATAGCGGTAGCAAGCCTAATGGAGCGTATTACCGACCCAGATGATATTGCAAACCCAAACAATGTGAAGGTAGTAGTGAACAAATTTGGAGAGGCGCTCTATTTTTCGAGGAATATCATTCCCTTTCCTCGCGACCCTAACGCCGAGGTATCTTATTATAAGCACATAGGTATTTATGCCTATCGCAAAGAAGCATTACAACAGTTCACCGAGTTACCTCCTTCCTTATTAGAAGAAACGGAAAAATTAGAACAGCTTCGTTACTTAGAAAATGGGTTTAAAATACGTTTAGCACTTACCAATATTCCTACCATAGGGATTGATACCCCCGAAGATTTGGAGAGAGCACGTAAGCGATTGATTACACAAAAGTGATAAAAATAGAGATAAAAAGACTAAAATTGAGGGAAATAAAGCAGAAATTTAGCAAATTATTAACATTGATTATCAGATGTTTATAAAAATGTTGATAACTTATTAATAAAAAAATGCTGTAAAGTTTCTTTTTTTCTATATCTTTGCTACGTCTAAAGAAGTGTGAAGACACGAATAGAGCGACCTAATTAATAACGAATTAAACAAAAAATTATCGGCTATACATCTAGATATAGTTGTTTAAGTGAAAAATGAAATATAACAAGTATTACGTAGGGTTAGATATCGGGACTACCAAGATTGTAACTATGGTAGGGGCAAAGAACGAATACGGGAAGATTCAGATTTTAGGTTATGGGCAATCTAAAAGTGAAGGTATCAATAAAGGAGTAGTAACTAACATTGCTAAAACTACTCAATCTATTATGGATGCTATTCAAGATGCCAAAGAAAAGACAGGCTTAGAAATTGAGAACGTAGAAGCAGGTATCGCAGGACAAAATATCATAAGTCGTTCACATAGCGATTATATTACCCGTACAGACCCTGAACAACTTATAGACTTTGACGATTTGGAACGCCTGAAAGAACAGGTGTTCTCTATAGCACTTTCACCAGGACAAAAGATAATTCACGCACTCCCTCAGGACTATAAAGTAGATAATGTGGGAGATATTAAAGAACCTATCGGTATGATGGGGACGCGTTTAGATGCTACTTTTCACTTAGTTATCGGGCAAGTAAGCGCTATCAAAGGGATTACTCGTTGTGTGGAAATGGCACATCTAAAGCCCATAGGTCTTACTTTGGAACCTATTGCTTCTGCTAAAGCTGTATTAAGCGAAGAGGAAAAAGATGCAGGAGTAGTGTTAGTGGATATAGGAGGTGGTACTACCGATGTAGCTATCTTTAAAGATGGTATTATCCGTCATACAGCCGTAGTGCCTTTAGGAGGTAATATTATTACTGATGATATAAAAGAAGGTTGTGGAATACTCACCCGTCAAGCCGAGATGCTGAAAGTAGAATTTGGGTCGGCTTGGCCAGGAGAGAACCGAGATAATGAGATAGTATCTATTCCTGGTATTAAAGGGAAGGAACCAAAAGAAATAACGCTTAAAAACCTTTCTAAAATTATTCACGCAAGAGTAAGTGAGATTATCAATTTAGTATTTAACGTGATTAAAAATTACGGTCACGAAGAAACTAAAAAGAAACTGTTTGCCGGAGTAGTACTCACAGGAGGTGGAAGCCAACTGAAGCATATTGTTCAATTAGTAGAATATATTACGGGAATGGATGCCCGCATAGGCTATCCTAATGAGCACTTAGCAGGTAACTCTGACCCTAAACTTACTTCGCCTATTTACTCTACGGCTATAGGTCTTGTAATGAGCGCTATTGAAAATGAAGCAGAAGAGCAATTTAAAAAACGCTTCCAGGAAGTAAAAGCTCAAGAAACAATAGAGAACGGAAAAGGAGTGGTAGTGGAGCCTTTATCAACAGATTTACAGGATTCATCACTTGAAAAACAACCTATCACAATAGTAGATTCACCAAAAATAAATGTTTTTCAAGATAAAGATGAAGATGATGAATTAGAGATACATAAAACTAGTAGAGGCTGGTGGAGTAAATTAAATGAAAAACTAAAGGACTTCTTAGATAGTGAAGATTAAGTAGAAACAAATAATTATGATTTTTTTGATATGAATTCGGACATTCAATTTGATTTGCCAAAGAATATTAGTAACTATATCAAAGTTATTGGCGTAGGAGGCGGAGGGTGCAACGCCGTGAATTTCATGCACAACGAAGGTATAAAAGGGGTAGATTATGTAGTCTGTAATACAGATGCACAAGCTTTGGAAAACAGCCCTATCCCTAATAAAATTCAATTAGGAGTTACCCTTACTGAAGGATTAGGAGCAGGAGCCAATCCTGATATTGGTGAAAAAGCGGCTCTTGAAAGTATTGAGGATATCCAACGTACTTTGGAAGGGAATACCCAAATGGTGTTTATCACAGCTGGTATGGGTGGTGGAACAGGAACAGGAGCAGTGCCCGTAATAGCTAAGCAAGCTAAGGATATGGGTATTCTTACCGTTGCTATTGTAACTACTCCATTTAATTATGAAGGCTTAAAGCGCAGTCGACAAGCACAAGCAGGTATAAAGAAACTACGTGAATGTGTAGATTCTCTTATTGTTATCAATAATAATAAAATCAACGAAATATACGGTGATTTGAGTATTAAAGAGAGTTATGGAAAGGCGAATGAGATATTATTAAAAGGAGCTAAAGGTATGGCTGAGGTAATCAGTAAGCATTACCTTGTAAATATCGACTTACGCGATGCTCGTACCGTACTTGAAAACGGGGGTACAGCTATTATGGGCTCAGCCTCAGCTGAAGGTGATAACAGAGCTTATGAAGCCGTAGCAGCTGCTTTAAACTCTCCTTTACTAAATGATAATAAGATAGCAGGTGCTAAAAATGCTCTTCTTTTGATTACTTATGGTAAAAAAGAAGCTACTCAGCGTGAAGTTACTGAAATAAGTAGTTTTATCCAAGAGCAAGCAGGTGATAATATGGCTGACCTTATCTATGGGATAGGTGAAGATGAATCATTAGGAGAAGCTATTTCTGTGATAGTGATTGCCACAGGCTTTGATGCTGACCAACAACAAGAAATAGTGAACGCTGAAACCAAAAAGGTAATACATATTCTTGAGGAAAATCAAACAGCTACTCGTGATTTAACAGAACCTAAAGGAACTGTGGTTAATGCTATAAATAGCAGTTATCCTATTTCCTCAATTTCTGATATAAAGAAAGAGTCTTCGCTATCAGATTTATTTAATATTTGGGTGGATTGTGAAATAGTTACTGCTGTAAATGATGAGTTTGTGATAGTAGATAAGTCTATTCCTAAAAAGAATAGTTTTCAGACTATTGAAAAAAAAGCTGAAGTGCAAACCCAGCAATCAACATCAGTAAAACACGAGGAGCCCGAAAAAGAAGCTCCAATTATTCACCAATTGAGTGAGGATATTCATAAAGAAGCTCCTCAAGTAGAACGCCGGAAGAATCCTCCTGTTGTAAATCAAGAGGGAGAAATTCGTTATACTTTAGAAGACTATACAGAGCTTGAAAGAACTTTTATAGAAGCAAAGCCAACCTCTTTTACAGAAGATAAAAACTCAAACGAGTTTATTCTTTATAAGAAAGAAGAGGATTCTAAGTCCAAAACTTCTCCTTCTTCAGGTCAATTAGATATGTTTGCAGAAGAAGAGGATATAGAGTCTTCTTTGAACCCTATTGACAGTAGAATCTCTGATGTAATGAAACGCTCTCGTTCCAATCGTTTGCAAGATTATAACTACAAGTTTGGAAGTAATAATCAATCACGTACCTCTATGGGGAAAGATAGCGCAGGAGAGATGCAAATAAGAAAAAACAATTCTTATTTACACGACAATGTAGATTAGTTTTAAAGGACTCATTTATGAGAAAAACCATATTCTAATAAAACGGGAAGTTTTAATTAAACTTCCCGTTTTTCTATATAATCACATTATTGAAATTATTTTATAGTACTCTATTCATATCCCACTCTTCAAGATATTTAGCTACACGCTGTACAAACATTCCTCCTAAGGCTCCATTTACAACACGATGGTCATAACTGTGAGAAAGCATTAGTTTATAACGAATCCCTATTGTGTCTCCTTCTGGAGTTTCAATTACAGCGGGAACTTTTTGGATAGCTCCTATTGCTAAGATACCTACTTGTGGCTGATTAATAATAGGAGTACCAAACAAAGTGCCAAATGAACCTATATTGGTTACTGTATATGTGCCATCTTTCACTTCATCGGGCTTGAGTGCATTAGCACGAGCTCTATTAGCAAGGTCATTTACTACTTTTGCCATACCTCTTAAACTGAGTTCATCAGCGTTTTTTATAACGGGAACAATTAGGTTACCGTCTGATAGCGCAGTAGCCATACCTATATTAATATTTCTCTTCTTGATAATGCTATCTCCTTCTACTGAGACATTCATCATAGGAAAATCAACAAGTGCTTTGGCAACCACTTCCATAAAGATAGGTGTAAAAGTGAATTTCTCACCTTCGCGCTCTTCAAATGCTTTTTTTACTTTATTGCGCCATTTCCATATACGGGTTACATCTACCTCAATAAAACTTTGTACGTGTGCTGAAGTAAGTTTGCTTTTTAGCATATGCTCTGCAATGAGTTTACCCATACGGCTCATTTCAATTCGTTCTTCACCGCGTTTGGTATAAACTCTCTTATCGGCAGGAGTAGCATCAAAAGTAGCTGAAGGCTTTGCTTTTCCTTGTGTCCTATGCGATAGATAGTCAAGAATATCACTCTTGGTTACGCGGTCGTTTAACCCCGTTCCTTTGATGCTGTCTAACTCACTTAAACTGATACCTTCTTTCTTAGCGATATTCTTTACCAAAGGTGAATAGAAACGCTCTGTTTTGCTGAAGTCTACTTGTGGGTGAGCTGAGGTACTTTGTTGTATGTTAGCAATGTTTTTTTCTAAACTTGCAACCGATTGTTGTACAACATCAAGCGCCTCTCCAGAAGTGCTAATCTCTTCTTGTGTCTCAATAACAGCTATTACTTCACCTACTTTCACAACGTCATTCACTTGAAACTTGATTTCAGCCAGAATACCCGACACATCAGTAGGTACTTCAGTATCTACTTTATCTGTAGATACTTCCACAATACTTTCTTCGGCTTCTACAGGATCGCCTACTTTTTTCAGCCAGTTGGTAACAACAGCCTCTGTTACACTTTCTCCTAATGAAGGGAAAATTAATTCATATCTTGCCATTTTCCTGCTACTTTATTTCTTTAACCTCTTGTGGGAGGTTCATATTTTTGGTTAATACGCTTATTTTATTAAGGTCTATATCACCTGTGAGCGATAATACTATAGTTTGTTTTGAAGTCTCGGTCGGTTCTACAAGCATTAGTAGTTCCGATACGTGGGTAGCATCTTTCCCTTCTTTGGTGTAGAATTTCACATTTTGAGCTTTGTCTTTTACTCGCATTAATTCTGATAGCCCTGCTGTTTTAAGGTACTGTTGTGCTTCTGTTTTCATTAGCCCAGCAGCCGTTTTACTCTCAGTCGTGAATATCTTCATTCCTTTGAGCTTATTAGCAACTTCCATAAACTCTTTGGCTTCCGCATCTTTACTGTCAATTTTTGATAGCATCTGAAACATCTTCTGCGATACTACCACAGTGCTAATATCTTTATTGGTTTCTAACTTTTCAAAGGCTGTTTGTCCGTTAACAGCTATGGTCACCCAAAAAGCAGATAGCATTAATATTTTCTTTATTTTCATAGTAACAATATGTTGTTAATGTTCTTTAACTATTTTGTTTTTAGTTTCTTCATATTCTTTGAGATATTGCACTTTCTCAGCGCCTTTATTATATTCCTCTGAGAGTATTAAAAGCCCTTTTCTTATTACTTGGTAGTTGTACTCTGCTTCTTTGCATTCGCGTTGCTGTTTCACCCAATAAAAAGAGCCTAATCCTATCGCCACCGCTATGAGTACACAAATTGCAATAGTTTTTTTCATATTTTCTTGTAACTTTGTTAATGTCTTCTGAATATTGATAAATCAAAGTCAAGGAAGTAAAGAGTTATCAATATTAATACTAATAACACTATCCAAAAAGTTTTGTTTACCCCTGCGTTTTTTCGGTTGCGACTCTCACTGCGGATAGAACGCCATTCTTCCGTGAAGTGGTTCGTCACAGTTTCGCGGTCTTTGCGAATGCGGGAGCCCATCTCAAAAGGGTTGCCTTCTTCCTTCCCTTCGTAGTAACGAGGAGTATAGTTAAAGCGCTTGTTTTTTGGTAATTTAAATAATCTAATCTTCATAATAATGCAAAGGTAAAAAATAATTGATAATTAACAATAAAATATTGCACAAAAATTATTCCAATAAGCTATTAATTTGTTCCATTACTTCCTTAATGATGTGATTTTCATCAATAATGTTTTCGGAAAGTTCTGTTTTACTTTTCTGTAATTTGATGATTTTTTCCTCAATGGTATCCTTACTCACAAAGCGTATCACGTTCACTTTATTTTGTTGCCCTATACGGTGAGCCCTCCCAATAGCTTGCTTTTCAGAAAACGGATTCCACCACGGGTCTAATAACAAAACATAAGAGGCTTGCGTGAGATTTAACCCTACCTCACCTGCTTTAAGCGAAATGAAAAAGAACGATATACTAGGATTGTTCTGGAACATCTCTACTTGGTTCTTGCGCTCAAACGAAGGTGTTTCTCCCGTTAGTTTAGCATATTTTATCCCTTTTTTGTTACACCATTCTTCATAAAGTGCTAAATGACTCACAAAACTGCTAAAAATAAGTGCTTTTCGAGATGATTGTAGTAATTCCTCCATATAATTTATCACTTCTTCGTACTTTCCTGATGCAATTTTACTCTCTTTGTCTACTAATTTAGGGTGTAAGCTTATTTTTCTAAGCCTCATTAGCATATTTAGGGTGTTAAATTCAGTGATTGGCTCATTAATTTGTAAAAGCTGGTTACGCACTTTCGATTTTTCTGTTTCATACCATTTGTGTTGGGCTTCACTCATAGGACAGTAGATAATTTGCTCTTCCATTTCTGGCAAATCGTCAAGCACTTGCTCCTTTGTCCGCCTTAGTAAAAACGGATTGATAATGGTCTTTAACTCCTCTAAGGCTTGTGTGTTTTTCTTTTTGCTGATTTCCACTTCATAGTTCTTGTAAAACGAAGCATAACTTTTCAGTATATTCGGATTGATAAATTGCATCTGCGACCATAAGTCACTGAGTGAGTTCTCAATAGGTGTCCCACTCAGCGCAATCCGATGAGTCGCTTTTAAGGTGTGTATCGCTTTGAATGTCTTTGAGTTCTTATTTTTAATACGCTGGCTTTCATCTAAAATGATATACCTAAATTCGTACTTTTGGAAGAGTTCCACATCGCGTTCTACTATCGGATAACTGGTAAAAACCACATCGTAATTACCTAAGCGTTTGGCTTTTACTTTTCGGTCAGCCCCCACGTATTGTGTGCATTTAAAATGTGGGGCAAACCTTTTAGTCTCGTCATACCAATTAAAAATAAGCGATGAAGGCAGAATAACCAATACTTTTAGAGCCTCTTTACTCTTTTCTATTCCTGAAAAAAGGTCGGCAGTTTCAATCGTTTTTTCGGGTAAAGCATCGTGTATAGCCACCAATAAGGCAATGGTTTGTAGTGTTTTCCCAAGTCCCATATCATCAGCAAGGCACGCCCCCACACCATTGTAATAGTGTTGTAAAAGCCACTCTACACCCTCTATTTGATACGGACGTAAGGTAGCTCGTAGGTTAGGCGAGGGGGTATAACTCACTTTTTCTACTAAGTTCTGAGGTTTTATCTCGGGTACAGCTTCCAAGAGTGCATAGTTACTCTTGCTAATTTGCAGTTTCTCCTGCCTAATTTGTGTATATTTGGCAATACTACCAAACTTACTAAACCATTCTTGAGGAATAATGAAGGCTTTTCCATCAGGAAGTAAGTAAATAGGGTTATTTTCTTTTAAATTCTTGATTAAATCTTTAAAATGAAAGCTATTTTCTCCTTGTTTTACTCTTATATTGAGGTCAAACCAATCGTTTTCGGTACTTGTTTCTGCAAAAATGAGCTCAGGCAGATGTTCACTGATCTCTTTTCCACCTTCTATGCTAAAAGTATGAAAGCCAAAACCTGCTTCTTCCAAATCTTTTTTGCAGTGCAACAGATGAAAATACGAAGCAAAAGGGTCTTTACTTTCAACTGAAAAAGTACCTCCGTCGTTCACAAAACCTAACTGTTCCAAAAGGCGATACTTTCTAGTTTCTTCTTCTTTATTTCGTTGGTAATTATATATTTTTATATCGTTATTGGGGCTTATTTCTAAGTTCGACTGATTGTTTTTCGCTTGATTACTGTCAAAAGTATAACCATTGTAATCAAAGTGTATGTATATTTTGTAATGATTAGCAAAGAAATCGTATAAAATATCCAATTCACTACTTTTTAATTCATTCTGAGTAATAATTTTAAAGCCTTTTGTTTCTACTTGTGCATTTCTAAGTACTTTTTTAAGGAATTTCTCGAAGTATTCGGGGAAAGTTTTTTCGGGAATAAAGGTACTTTCTTTATTCAAAAAAGGTTTAAGGTGCGAAGCTTTAATATGTGCTACTCGCACTACTTGCCCTTTGAGTACAATCCAAGCGTATAAGTTGTTCAGCAGTTCGATATGGCTTTCAGAAGGCAATAATTTTTCATCGTCTTTCTGTAACAACAACCGATAACTAATACCTCCTTCAATTTTTGTAAATTCCAATAGAGGTTCAATTATATTCGTGCTTATGGGTAGTATTTTCTTACTGATATCGTCTTTGTGATTGTGGTTAGTAGTGATAAACAAACTATTTTCTGCAATAATAGAAAGTAATTCAGCCGTTTTTTCTTCTATTTGTTGTTGAATATGCTTTTTTATTTGGGCATTTTTGTATATTTCCTCAAAACTATCCCCTTTTTTGATATATTTTTGATGTAGAATATTAGGTTGTAGACTATTTACGATACTTAAAGCCTCTTTTTCACTTTCTGATGGTTCAAAGTTAGTCAAACTATGTAATACTTCTGCGGTAGCTTTCTTGTAAAACGAGGCGTATCCGTTTTGTTTTTCGGCTAAATAAGCATTAGGCAAAGCTAGTTCTATGGTAGGGTGAAAGCTAAAATCAAAAAATAAAAACATAACTCAATAATGTAATTGCTGTAAGGTTTTGTATTCAGCGGACAAAGGTACAGTATTTTTACAGGAATAAAAAAACTAAGTAACCTCTTTTTATCAACATCGATAGGAAAAAACGTTTATTGAACAACACTTTGCAAGATATTTGTCCTCACTTTGCGAAAATTTCAAACTTTGGCAAGGTTAAAACTTGATATATTATATCTTCACCTTACCTTTATTTTATCACCATTTATTCTTCGTTCATTGTTCGTCATTTGTTTATCTGCCCGTGCGGCTCGCACCGTCATTTGTTCGTCATTTGTTCGTCTTTTGTTCGTCCTTTCTTCGTCTTTTGTTCGTCTTTTGTTCGTCTTTTGTTCGTCTTTTGTTCGTCTCGCACCGTCTTTTCTATAAACTCTCTTTAATTTTCTAATTTTCTAATTTTCTAATTTGCTAATTAAAATACCGTACGACCTCTCACCTGCCATTTTGTCACCTCCTCCTACTTTGGTACTCTTTTCGCTATATTCCCCCTAGTAAATAACAAATTAAGAGATACGAGTCTTACCTCTTATCTCTTACTTCTTAACTAAATAAAAATGAAAGGAAATATAAACGTCTCTGTGGAAAACATCTTTCCACTTATTAAAAAATTCTTGTACAGCGATCACGAGATATTCTTGCGTGAACTTATCTCCAACGCTACCGATGCAACCCTTAAACTGAAACACCTCACTACTATAGGCGAGGCAAAAGTGGAATATGGGAACCCTATCATCGAAGTGAAGGTCGATAAGGACAATAAAACCCTCCATATAATCGACCAAGGTATTGGAATGACGGCAGAAGAGGTCGAAAAGTACATCAACCAAATTGCCTTTTCAGGAGCTGAGGAGTTTTTGGAGAAATATAAAGATACAGCCAAAGACGCCGGAGTGATAGGTCATTTTGGATTGGGCTTCTACTCTGCTTTTATGGTAGCCAAACAAGTGGAAATCATCACCAAATCCTATACCGATGCTCCAGCCGTGCGCTGGGTATGCGACGGTAGTCCTGAATTTACCTTAGAGGAAACCGACCTGCGCACCGAACGTGGTACTGAAATTATCTTGCACATCGCCGATGATTCTACTGAGTTTTTGGAAGACTTCCGTATCGAAGAGCTATTGCGCAAGTACAACCGCTTTATGCCTATCCCAATTAAATTTGGCACAAAACAAGAGCCGTTACCTCGCCCTGAAAATGCCCCTGAGGATTATAAAACGGAATATGTAACGGTCGATAATATTGTAAATAACCCTAATCCTGCTTGGACAAAACAGCCAGCCGATTTGAAAGATGAGGATTATAAGGCGTTCTATCACGAACTCTATCCAATGCAGTTCGATGAACCCCTGTTCCACATTCATCTGAACGTAGATTATCCGTTCCACCTTACCGGTATTCTATATTTTCCTAAACTCACTAACGATATGCAGTTACAGAAAGACCGCATACAGTTGTATCAAAACCAAGTATTTGTTACCGATAACGTCGAAGGTATAGTGCCCGAGTTCTTAACAATGCTCAAAGGGGTGATAGATTCGCCAGATATTCCGCTAAACGTATCGCGTTCTTACCTCCAATCCGATGGTAATGTAAAGAAGATTGCTAATTACATCACTCGTAAGGTAGCTGATAAGCTGAAATCACTCTTTACTAATAATCGCGACGACTTCCAAAACAAGTGGAACGACATTAAGATAGTGCTCGAATATGGTATGCTTACCGATGATAAATTCTACGAAAAAGCAGCCGATTTTATGTTGTACCCCACTACCGATGGCAAGTATTACACTTTGGCAGAACTAAAAGAAGCAATAAAAGCTGAACAAACCGACAAAAATGGTACTTTGGTAGTGTTATACGCTCAAAATAAAGAACAGCAATACACAGCTATTGAGCAAGCCAAAGAAAAAGGCTACGAAGTGTTGTTATTGGATAGCCCTATCGTATCGCACTTGATACAGAAGTTAGAAGGTGATAATGAGAAACTTACTTTCACCCGTGTAGATGCTGCTCCTGTAACTAAGCTGATACAAAAAGAAGAACCTATTATTGCCAAACTCTCCGACGAAGAGAAAAACACACTGAAAGCTGAAATTGAGAAAGTAATTCCTAAAGAAGGCTATATGGTGCAGTTAGAAGACTTAGACAGCGATGATACGCCATTTGTTATCAATCAACCTGAATTTATGCGCCGTATGAAGGAAATGAGTGCTACCGGAGGAGGTGGTATGTTTGCTATGGGAGGTTTCCCCGAAGTGTATCACGTAGTGGTAAATAGCAATTCTCCTTTAGCCGATGCTATCCTCCACTCTAAAGATGAAGTTCAAAAAGAAAGCCTTATCAAGCAAGCCTTTGATTTAGCACGACTCTCACAAGGTCTCCTCAAAGGTAAAGAACTTGCCGACTTTGTAAAGAGAAATTGGGAAATTAACAAATTAGCAAATTAGTAAATGAACACCATACACTTTGCCAAAGGTTTTAGTAGCTTGTCGTGCTACGACCTTTGGCAAAGTTGAATATAATGATAGTCAGGTATTTTTACAATATGTTTTGTAGAAACGTTTTGTAAAATTCCTTACAATCTTTTAATTATTCTGATAACTTATATTGATATGTTTAAGATTATAATGTTTGTGCGCAAGAAACAGCATCTTAGCACAGAAGAATTTATAAAACTATGGGAAGCACATTCTCAAAAAGTAATAAACTATAAAGAAGCCCTGCTGATAAAGGATTATACTAAAACATTTCCTTTTCAACCTACTGATGAAAAATCGTCTACACAGCGAGAAACCCTCCCTTTTACCTTTGATGCTATGGGTGAATTGTGGTATGAAAGTAAAGACGATTTTCTCAGAGCCCGAAACACTCCTGAGGGGCAAAAAGCCTTAGCCGACCTCCGTGCCGATGAACTTAAATTTGTAGATATGGCAAACTCCGTAATGTGGCTCGGTACTGAGGAAAGAATATTTGATAAATTGCCTTTTGAAGTTAAGAATTGGACAGTTCTTGATGAGTATTTCTATTTGTCAGATTATGCAGGAAATAGTGTAGCAGACTTTGATAAGTTAATAGCTTTGTTTTCTGAAGATATTACAATGTTAAGTGCCGATGGTTCACAAATGAAAGGGAAAACTGCAGTGATCTCTTTTTTTAAACAATTCTTTGAAAGGAATAAAACTACAAAACACCTTTGGGAAACCATTAAAGTTACTGAAAATACTCTTGAAACTCATTGGGCTGTCTCAGGAAAACGAAAAGATGGTACTTTCTTTGCCTTTAAAGGTAAAGATACAGCAAAACTAAATTCAGAAGGTAAAATTTGTTATTTAAAAGTAGAGTTTTTATAATAAAAATTATCACACGCCGGCACGAGCTACAAGCTCGTGCCTCTTTTTTTTGTAGTTTCTAAGAAAAACTTTATTTTTGCAGAGAATATACGATAAACTATTATGAAGCCTTTACTTCTATATTCCTTTTTCTTATTCAGTTATTCTCTCTTTTCTCAGTCAATAAAAGGGAAACTTACTGATATGTACCAGCTCCCTATTGAATTTGCTGAAGTGATACTATATGAGAATAATAAACCTTTTTTAAGTGAATTATCGGGAAATAAAGGTGATTTTACATTGTCTGTAAATAAGAAAGGAAACTTTACCCTTGTGATAAGATATTTAGGTGAAATACTATACCAAAAAACAATAGTACTTAATCAAAATACAGACTTAGGGGTACTGATGATTGATAATGCACATCAGTTATCAGAAGTAATCCTTACAGCAAAGAAACAACTAATTGAAAAGAAGTCGGATAGGTTGGTGTATAATGTACAGAATAGTCTACTCTCTACAGGGGTCAGTAGTGATGAATTGCTCAAAAACATTCCTCGAATCGACCCCACCAGCGACGGACTAAAAATTATCGGTAAAAGCAATGTATTAGTAATGATAGACGATAGACTGCTCAATATTTCAGGTGATGATTTAAAGAACTACTTAAAAACATTGAGGTCTGAGAATATCGACAAAATAGAGATTATTACTAACCCATCAGCAAAGTACGATGCAGCAGGAAATACAGGTCTTATTAATATCAAGCTAAAGAAAAAACTAAATACAGGTTTTGATGCCAATATCTCTTCAACTTCTATACTCAGAACCAAAGCAAGTGTAAATAACGCTTTAACACTCAATTATTCCAACGAGAAACTAATTCTCAATTACAATTTGTTTTATGGTGATGAAAATAGGAATTTTGAGAATAAAAACAAACTACTTTTCACTGATGAGCAAAGAGAGTCCGTTGAAAATACTGAAAGAATAGACAAAGGATTAAGTCATCAGCTCAATGCCGACTATCAGTTGGTAAAAGCTATTAATTTGGGTTTCTACCTCAATTACAGCAACTGGGATAACAATGCTTACGGGCATTCTGAGGTTAAATTCTACAATAATGCCCAAAGTATATTAAAAACTCAACAATTGCCTACTAATACTTTGGGTAATAATAAAGGTCTCTCATTTTCTCCTTACTTAGATATCAAATTAGATACTTTGGGTAGCCAATTGAAGTTTTATTTCAATCATAATAGAAATACGAATAATTCTACCTCTGTATTCAGAGCTAATAATTACAGAGGAGATGGACAAATATTAGAGAGTTCTTCTGAAAATAAGAATAATATAGACTATACTTTCAAAATCAATGCTTTTGGTACCAACTTAGAAACAACTTTTTTGAATACAAAAATTGAATTAGGTGGTAAAGGTACTTATTTTAGTAATGATAACGGAGTGAAATTCTACAATAAAATAGGCGGATTAGATGTTTTTGATACCTCAAAATCCAATGATTTTCTTTACAAAGAACGCTTATGGGCAATGTATTTGAATCTCTCTTGCAATCTTACTGAAAAACTCTTTTTAAGTGCTGGTATAAGATATGAGCATACCCAAACAGAAGAAACATTAATAACTCAAAATATTACCAATGAAAAACGTTATTACAATTGGTTCCCTACCATATCTCTTTCTTATGAACCAAATAATAATCATTCTTATGCTCTCTCTTTTAACCAACGAATTGCAAGACCAAGTTTATATGATTTGAATCCTTTTAGGAATTACAAAGACGCCAATAATTACGAAATAGGCAATCCAGATTTATTGCCTAATATCACCACCAATGTAGAGTTTGGATATGTGTATAAAGGAAACCTATCGTTTTCTCTATATGGTTCTAAAATAGCTGATAATTGGGCTTTTGTAGTTTCTACTGAAAATAATAACAATGTAGTAGTAACACAACCAAAGAATGTATTAACTACTTATAGTGTAGGTTCTGAGTTGGCTTATAATTGGGAGATTTCTAATTGTATATCTAACTATAGTAGTGCTAATGTATCCTATCAACAATCTAAATCGGCAGAGGAAAGTTTACCTGATAAGAATTTAAGAGGAATACACGGCACTTTGTTATCAAATTTCACCATAGCCTTGAATGAGGATAAAACTAATAAACTGTTTTTGAATATGCTGTACAACACCAAAGGAGTTGAAGAAATGTATGTCTCTAAGAACACTTTCCTAATGCGGTTAGGAGCTTCTCTATCGTTTTTACAACAGAAATTGAATGTAAATATCTACTTAACCGACCCTTTTAACACAACAATAGCAAGGAATAGCGTCGATTATAGCACTTATAAATTTAGAAATAGAATCTTCAACGATAATCGCAGTGTACATTTTTCTGTAATCTATAAGTTTGGTAATAATCAATCTAAAACAAATGAAATACAAGTAGATAATTCAGAAAAAGACAGATTAATAAAAGAATAAATTTGTGTAGTTCAGAGAAAACTCTCTATATTTGCACATTAATTAATTGAAAATCGACAAATTAAATTAAGATGTTACAAGAACTAAAATCTCGTAGTGGTAATTGTTGTGAGCTCTGTGGAGCTACTGAAAACCTAAGTGTATATACAGTGCCTCCTGCTAGAAACGAAAGTACAGATGATAGCCTTTTGGTATGTGGTACTTGCCTTAGTCAAATACAAAATCCCGAAACGATGGATAGCAACCATTGGCGTTGCCTCAACGATAGTATGTGGAGCGAACACCGCCCTGTAAAGATAATGGCGTGGCGTCTCCTCAACCGACTCAAAAATGAAGGCTGGTCGCTCGACCTTCTAAATATGATGTATTTAGATGAGGAAGAATTGGCTTTTGCCCAAGCTTCCGACGACCATTTAGAAGAGAGCGAAAAGGTAATTCACAAAGATAGCAATGGGGCAGTACTCGCTAATGGTGATAACGTTGTGCTTATCAAAGACCTGAAAGTAAAAGGCACTAGTATGACAGCTAAACAAGGTACTGTTGTGCGCAAAATCACTCTCGACCCCGAAAACGCTGAATATATAGAAGGCAAAGTTGATGGACAACAAATCGTTATCCTTACTCAATATGTGAAAAAGGCATAATATTGTATGAGTTTACATCACAACTTTGTCAAAGTTAAAGACTTTGACAAAGTCTATAATATTAATAATCAATCTCTAAATTAACAAATTAACAAATGAAACAACTATTTACCATTATTGCATTATGTTTTCTTAGTTTGGGCTATGCGCAAAAAGGAATGACTTTTACTCAAGCGCAAATGCCTTTGGCTACAGATAAAGATAATCCTATTACCTCATTTGTACTGCCTATAAAACAAGGGACAGAGGTAAAAGAAATTTCTTTGCAGTTTAAAAGTAAAAAGCTCAATCTATCTGAACTCTCTGTTTATGTAGGTGCTAACGCTAAAAGAGAACAAGCAACACTTTTTGCTAAAACTTCGAATCTCAGTTGTAATACCAAACTACAAGGGAATTTCAAAGCTACTAATGATACCCTTTTTGTTTGGGTTTCTGCTCGTACTACTCAAAAACCAGACCTCTTACAAAAACTCTACTTATCAAAGATAAAACTCATCACTAATGAGACAAAAATTACGCTCAATAATGCTAAAAAAGAAGGACAGCGTTTTGCTATTGCTCTTCGTCAGCGTAAGCAAGATGGCATAGAGTGTTACCGTATACCAGGGCTTGTAACCACTAATAAGGGTACGCTGATAGCCGTTTACGACAATCGTTACAACAACTGCAAGGATTTGCAAGAAGACATCGATGTGGGAATGAGTCGCAGTACTGATGGTGGACAAACGTGGGAGCCAATGAAAAAAGTGATTGATATGGGCGAATGGGGAGGAAAACCTAACCGTCTTAATGGGGTGGGAGATCCCGCAGTTTTAGTAGATGAGCAAACCAACACTATTTGGGTGATGGGCTTGTGGCAGCACGGCTTAGATCCTCAAACAATGAGTTGGTGGGGCTCTAAAAGTGGAATGACTCCTGAGGAAACAGGACAAATAGTAGTAGTAAAAAGTGAAGACGATGGCAAAACGTGGAGTGAACCTATCAATATCACCTCTCAAATCAAAAATCCTGAATGGAGGCTCTTTTTCCAAGGACCTGGCAGAGGTATCTCTATGAGTAATGGTACTTTGGTATTTGCAGGTCAGTTTAAGGATAAAGACCAAGTGCCTCATTCTACTATTATTTACAGTAAAGACCACGGAAAAACGTGGCACGTAGGTACAGGAGCCAAATCACACACTACTGAGGCGCAAGTGGTAGAACTTTCCGATGGTGCACTAATGCTCAATATGCGCGACGACCGCAATCGCTCTAATTATGAGCTTTCTGATAACTATCACGGGCGCTCAGTAGCCGTTACTGCCGATATGGGCAAAACGTGGATAGAGCACAATACCTCTCGCACTGCTCTCACCGAACCTAATTGTATGGCAAGTATCGTTTCTTATAAAGACAAAAAGGGAAAACAGTATTTATTCTTCTCTAATCCTAATGACGCAAAGAACAGAGTAAATATGACTATCAAAGCAAGTAATGACGAAGGTAATACTTGGGATAAACTACCTTCAATATTGTTGTATGAGCAAGCAGCTATGGGCTATTCTTGTCTTACTGTAATAGACAATAAATATATAGGTATTCTTTACGAAGGTGATGGAGATTTATACTTCCAAAAAGTGCCTATCAAAGAGTTTATCAAGTAAAGCAAAAGAATTTGTAACCTTAATAGAGACGATATAAAGAGTATTGTCTCTATTTGTTTGATTTAAAATACTCGAAAAATTTGCTTCGTATATAAAAAAAGAAGTACATTTGCACGCAACTAAATTCTCTTTTTTAAAATGAATTTCCAAGATAAAATTATTAATGAAGGATTTACCTATGATGATGTTCTTCTTATCCCCAATTATTCTGAGATATTACCTCGTGAAGTGTCGATAACCTCACGTTTTACCCGTAACATCACCCTGAATGTGCCCATTATCTCAGCGGCTATGGACACTGTAACCGAAGCTGCTATGGCTATAGCTATGGCACGCGAAGGAGGCATAGGGGTGCTTCATAAAAATATGACTATTGAGGAGCAAGCCAAACAAATACGCAAAGTAAAACGCGCCGAAAGCGGTATGATTATCGACCCTGTTACGCTTCCCTTAAACAGCAAGGTGAGTGATGCAAAACGCTGTATGAAAGAAAATAATATTGGCGGTATCCCCATTGTTGATGCCGGCGGAATCTTAAAAGGCATTGTAACTAACCGTGATTTACGCTTTGAACACGATAATAATCGCCCAATAACCGAAGTAATGACCTCTAAAAACCTTGTGATTGCCAACGAAGGCACTTCTATGAAGGAAGCTGAGGGTATTTTACAACGCAGTAAGGTAGAAAAACTCCCCGTAGTAGATAAAAACTACAAATTAGTAGGTCTTATTACTTTCCGAGACATTGCCAATTTGCAAGAAAAATCTATTTCTAACAAAGATAGCTTAGGACGCTTGCGCGTAGCAGCAGCCTTAGGCGTTACTGCCGATGTGGTAGACCGCGCCGAAGCTCTTGTACAAGCAGGAGTTGATGCCGTAGTTATTGATACAGCTCACGGACATACAAAAGGCGTAGTGAACGCTCTTAAAGCCGTAAAAAGCAAGTTTACCGACTTAGAAGTAGTGGTAGGAAACATTGCCACTGCCGAGGCTGCCCTTTATTTAGCCGAAAATGGCGCCGATGCAGTGAAAGTAGGCATAGGTCCAGGCTCTATATGTACTACCAGAGTGGTGGCAGGCGTGGGTTATCCTCAATTATCAGCGGTGATGAACGTTACAAACGCTCTTAAAGGTAAAGGAATCCCTGTGATTGCCGACGGGGGCATTCGCTACACCGGCGATATCGTAAAAGCCATCGCCGCAGGTGCCAATAGTGTGATGCTTGGCTCTCTGCTTGCAGGCACTAAGGAATCACCAGGGGAAACTATCATTTTCGAAGGCAGAAAATACAAATCTTATCGCGGTATGGGCTCGGTAGAAGCGATGAACCAAGGTAGTAAAGACCGTTATTTCCAAGATGTAGAAGACGACATCAAAAAACTTGTGCCCGAAGGCATTGTAGGGCGCGTGGCATACAAAGGCGAACTACAAGAAAGTATGCATCAGTTCATCGGAGGCTTGCGCGCAGGTATGGGATACTGTGGTGCCAAGGATATTGAAACGTTGCAAGCCGTGAGTCGCTTTGTGCGCATCACTGCAAGCGGAATTACCGAAAGCCACCCCCATAATATTACCATCACCAAAGAAGCTCCTAATTATTCACGTTAATAAACGAATATAACTTCCATAAATGAGGCTGTCTGCAAAGATTAGACAGCCTCATTTATGTAATAAATAACAAAAAAGTGCGTATCAGCAATATATTTTGTACTTTTGCCATTTGGTAAAACAAACTTATTAGACTCAATGGAAAACGGAATAGTAAATGATTACATTAATATTATAGAAGTATTCACTAAAAAAATACATCTATGGATTCAACTCTTCATCGATAAAACACCTAATATCGTTATAGCCTTATTAGTCTTTATTTTAGGTTTTTATCTTTCTAGACTTATCAAAAAAATAGCCATTCGTATCTTAGAAAAGCGTGGTGTAAAACCTTCTTCACGCATAATGCTTGGCAATATTATTTCTGTGTTGGTAGTTATTATCTTCTTTATGTTTTCGCTAAATATTTTAGACCTCGAAAATATGTTCAAAACCATTTTGGCAGGAGCAGGAGTAGCAGGTTTAGCTATCGGTTTGGCTTTACAAGGCACGCTTAGCAATACTTTTTCAGGCATTACCTTATCTTTTAGCAAGAGCATTCGCATAGGGCATCAAATTGAAACTATGGGCTATACAGGAACTATTGAAGATATAAATTTGCGTACTATCAAGCTTAAAATGGCTGACGGGAACTATGTGTCGATACCCAATAAGCTTATAGTAGACAATCCTATGAAAAATTATTCTGAAAGTGATACTGCCAATGTGTTAGTTACTTGTGGCGTAGGTTATGAATCGGATTTGGAGCAGGTGAAAATGCTTACTGAAACTACCATTCGGCAGATGATGAAACAAAAAGAGCTTGACACTACCATTTCTTTTTATTATACTGAGTTCGCTGATAGTTCTATCAATTTTATTGTGTATTTTACTATTCCTTCCAAGAAACTTTCTGAGTCTTTTTTGTATAAATCAGAAGCTATAATGGCTATCAAGAAGTGTTTTGATGCACATAATATAAATATACCTTTCCCTATTCGTACCGTTCAGATGGATAAACAATAAAAATTGAACCCAATGTTAAAAAGAATATCCCCATATAACCTCATAATGCTTTCGTTTATCGGCTTAATAGTTGTAGGAGCTTTGCTTTTGATGATGCCTTTTGCCCATACGCCTCAGAAAGATATTTCTTTCCTCGAAGCACTTTTTACAGCTACTTCGGCGGTTACCGTTACGGGCCTTTCGGTGATAGATATAGGAGCGACCTTTACTATTTACGGAAAACTCATTTTATTAGTGCTTATTCAGTTTGGCGGATTGGGAGTGCTTACTATTTCCTCTGTTTTGGTGTTGCTTATTGCTAAACGTATCGGTTTTTATACTAAAAAAATAGTAGCCGAAGGGCTTAATCACAACAAAAGTTACGATATTTATGCCATAACAAAGCGTGTGGTGTATATTACTTTGCTTTTTGAAGCTACGGGAGCACTGTGTTTGTTTGTTTCTTTTATTCAAGATTTCCCTTTCGGAAAAGCATTATTCTTTTCAGTGTTTCACTCGGTATCGGCTTTTTGTAATGCAGGCGTTTCTTTGTTTCCTCATAGTTTCGAAGGTTATACCTACAATGTTTTTGTAAATATTATCATCGCTTTTTTGGTTATTTTTGGTGGTTTAGGCTTTACAACCATTATTCAAGCCTATGAATACCTGCGAAAAAAGAGACGAAGACTCGATATTAACTCTCAGTTTTCAATTATAACAACTATTATCTTGCTCGTTGCGGGTACGTTCTTGTTTTTTACCTTAGAATATAAAAATTATTACACACTTTACGGGAAAAGTTTCTTTGGACAGATGCTTATTAGCTTTTTTCACTCCGTAAGTTTGCGTACAGCAGGTTTCGATACGATTCCGTTGGAGCATTTAAGCAGTGCTACCATTCTTTTTTGCGTAACGTTTATGTTTATAGGGGCATCGCCAAACTCCACAGGTTCTGGCGTGAAAACTACTACTATTGGCATCTTATTTCTCGGTATTAAAACAGCATTACTCAATAAGAACTATATCGAATTTTCAAAGAGGCGCATCTCTTGGAAACTCTTTAATAAAGCCTCAGCACTCGTGTTTATTGCGATGATGTATGTGCTTACAATGATTGTAATACTCACAGCCTTAGAACCCGATTTAGAATTTACAAAAATAGCTTTCGAACTCATTTCGGCATTCAGCACTTGCGGACTTTCTACCGGAATTACCTCACAATTAGGCAATAGTTCAAAATTTATTTTGATATTTACAATGTTTTTAGGCAGGGTAGGACCGCTTACCATTGCACTCGCCTTATCGAGACCACGTGCTGAAGGAAATTACAAATACCCAAAAGAAAATATTTTAATAGGATAGATTATGAAGAATTTTTTAGTCATAGGATTAGGAGAGTTTGGCAAATCGGTAGCCAAAACACTCTATAAAAACAAAGCTACTGTGCTAGCAATAGATTCTCGTGAGAGTGTTATCAAGCAAGCTCTCAGTGAAAATATCATCGATGAAGCTGTGATTTTGGACGCTACCGATGAAATTGCCCTCAAAAATGTAGTGAAAGACGATTTCGACACTGCTTTTGTGAGTGTAGGCGATAATATTCAGGCGAGTATCCTTATTACCTTGCAGTTGAAGGATTTGGGGGTGAAGAATGTCATTTGTAAAGCCGTAAATCACACCCAAGAAAAGGTTTTATACAAAATAGGTGCTACGCAAGTAGTATTCCCAGAGGAATTAATGGGTGAAAAAGTAGCCTATTCCGTTTTGCGACCTACTATTATAGAATATTTTAAGTTTGCCGAAGATTATTTTATATACGAAGTAAAAGTGCCCAAGAGCTATATAGGAAAATCATTGATGGAACTCAATTTGCGACATAAGTACGAGATAAATATTTTGGCAGTAAAGCATTCCGATGGCAAAATGAACGTAACCCCCGACCCGAATGTCAAACTTAACAAAGACGACCTTTTAGTTATACTCTCCAATACCAATGTAATTGATAGAGTAGTATAAAAAAAGCTTTTTTATGCTAAAAAATAGCTTCTGTAATCAATTTTTTAGGTATTAACATTGCTAAAGTTTTAAACCAAAACTGTAAGGAAGATTTATAAAGCACTGATTTTTAACTATGTTTTTTTTTGTAGGAATACTGTGTAAGTATTATCTTTGCAAAAAAAAGTTATGACCACTATAATAAAGAATAGAAAAAGAATTTCAAATATCTTTTCTAAGATAGAAGATAAAGAGTTAGAATTTCTTGTAAAAGAAACAGGAGTCGATAAATATAGCAAAAAACT
>NZ_JBPRKH010000013.1:0-94200 GCF_051417515.1 Capnocytophaga sp. G1920 | reverse complement strand
AATAAAATGTAAAAGTCTATGACACTGATAGAAATGTTATCTAGTATAGAGGATACTAGAAAAAGACGCGGTATCCGCCATAAAATGCCTAACTTCCTGATTATGTGCCTAACAGCAATAATGTCAGGTTATACTGGTTATCGAGAAATAGGCCGTTTCCTCAAAGAAAACCAATGGGAGTTTAAAAAGTATCTAACTTTCTGTAAAGTACCTACATATGGCTCTATTAGAAGGATATTTATGGAAATTGATTTTGATGATTTTGCCCAAAAATTCAATCAGTGGACTGCCCAATTTTTACCAATGTGTCAAGGTGAAACACTTGCTGTTGATGGAAAGGCTATTGCAGGAACTATTAAAGACACTCAAAATAACTATCAGAATTTTGTTTCATTGATAAGTGTTTTTGCTTCACAAAGAGGCATTGTATTAGCTTGTGATAAATTAGAGAACAAAAAAGAATCTGAAATTTATACCGTTCAAAGACTCTTACAAGCCTTAGACATTCAAGGTGAAATAATCACTTTAGATGCCTTACATTGTCAAAAAAACTCTTGAAACTATTATAAAGTCAAAAAATGACTACATAGTACAAGTAAAAGGTAATCAAAAAAAGCTTTTTGAGCAAATAAAAGCAAATGTTGCTACAAAAAAGTATTTAATGCACACTTACCAAGAGTGTTCTTTGCTAAGAGGTCGTGATGAATTGCGTATTACCAAAGTTTATAAAAATTTAGAGGGTATTTCTCCTGAATGGTTTGGTATAAAGCGAATTATAGAAACAACACGTTATGTCAAAACAAAGAAAGGTCAGACAATAGAGATAGTTTACCATATTAGCAGTGTAGCTAAGAATAAGGCTGATTTCTTTGCTAATCACATACGTTCTCATTGGGGTATAGAAAATCGTTTGCACTGGGTGAAAGATGTACAAATGAAAGAGGACAAGAGTAAGACTAAATCAGGTAATGCTCCTGAGAATCTTTCAATAATGAGAAATATATCAATTAACCTATTTCGTCTTAATGGAAAAGACTCTATCAAGTCAGCTATGGAATGGAGTATCATTAATTTCAAAGAACTTATGAATTTAATATATTATAAATCAAACATTTGTAACTCTATGTAACAGCCCTGCTCGGAGAGGGGGAATGTGGAGACGGAAAAAGGAAGAAATGACGAGTGACAAATGAGGAGAATGACAAGGGTAATGGGATAAATATTCTTAGAATATTAGCTCATTTCAATAAATTGTTGTACTTTTGCACCCTAAAAACAACAACTTAAAGAGAATTCTGCAAATAAATATGAAAAATAAAATCTTTACTTTTGTATTTTCTTTATTAATCATCACAACAACTCTCACTGCCCAAGAACTGCTACCGCTTCCTTTGCGTCAGAAAGAGGAGCTGAAAGCGCGTTCGTGGGTACGCGAAACGCCTTTTGAGCAAGTGATAGTAAAAGAGATAGGCAATCGCATCAGTGCGCTGAGTGTAAACCCTAAAAATAGCAGTGAGTTTATAGTTGCTCCAGAAAACGGAGGCGTATGGCTTACCCAAAATGGCGGGGAAACCTACCAAGTACTATGCTCAACCCTCCCTACACAAAGTATCACAGCACTGGCGGTAGATTGGCAATCGGGGACTTTGGCGGTGGCGACCCCTTATGGCGTTTTTATCTCTACCGATAAAGGCAAAACAACTGACTTTAAGGGATTAGGAGGAATGCAACGCATTAGTAGTTTGTATATCAACCCTACTAACCCCCAAGAACTTGTGGTAGGAGTATTGGGTAACCCTTATAAAGCCGATGAAAAACGCGGTATCTTCAAAACTACCGATGGCGGAAAAACGTGGCAACAAAAACTATTTGTAAGCACTCGTGCGGGTATTACGCAAATTACTGCTTCGCCCGATGGAGCAATGCTTTTGGCTGTATCGTGGGAAGTGAATAACAGTCAGTGGGACAGTGCTCCTTATGGCAGTAATAGTGCTATTTACAAGAGTGCTGATAAAGGCAATACGTGGACGAAAATCACGGTGAACAACGGATTTCTCAAAGGGAATAACATTGGCAAGATAGGGGTGAGTTGCTTTAACAGTCAGACTTATTATGCGATAGTAGATAATCGCAACGCCAAAAAGAAAGAGAGTATTAACACTGTACAGAAAGTAGTGCGCATTCATCTTTCCGCTCAAGATTTTGATGTGATGAGCAAAGCCGATTTCCTCGCGTTAGATAACAACCGTTTAAATGTGTTTTTGCACAATATAGGTCAGGACGAGAAATATACAGCTCAGAATCTCAAAGATATGATAGCTGCAGAGGTAACCTTTCCTGCTAAACTACTGAGTTATTTGGGTGTAAGTACCCAAGAGGTTATAGGTGCGGAAGTGTACGTAACCGAAGATGGGGGTAATTCTTGGCAAAAGACGAATATTCAGCCTCTGAATGATGTGTATTACCAAAGCGGAGAGCGTTTTGGGGGCATCGGCGTAGACCTTAGTAATAAAAAACACTTATTTATAGGAGGGTATCCCTTATTGGAATCTACCGATGGAGGCAAGACGTGGAAAAGCAAACAACCGATTTCGTTGAATAACAGCTATGAACAACTTTACTTACAACAGGGTACTCTATTTTGTACAACTCGCAGTGGATTACAGGTCTCTTACGACAATGGAAAAAGTTTTGCTTTTAAGAATGTACCACAAGCAATGGCTTTTACCCAGCTGAGTTACGACAAAGCTAACAAAACACCTTACTATGTGAGTGACCAGGTGGTATTGGCACAAAATAACAGTCATTGGAATACGTTCAGAAAAGCTATTCATTCGCTATCGTTTGGCAATGATAGCTATGCCACAGAACCTTATGGCAAGTTCTTTACTTTTTTGCCTGATAGAGACCAGCTTTTCCCATTAGGAAGTGCTTATTACGGTGAAAACAAGGCACCGTTGCGTTTTGGCAAGAATGCACCGCTACTTATTTCGCCACAAAACAAAGATATTATTTACATAGGAAGCAACAAATTGCACATTTCTATGGACAAAGGTCGGAATTGGCGGACTATTTCGGACGATGTAACCAATGGTAACAAGCAGGGCAACAAGGCATATGGTACAATTTCGGCTATAGCTGAATCGCCTTTTATGTTTGGTTTGCTTTATACGGGTAGTGACGATGGTATGATTTACACCAGCGATAACGGAGGGGTATCGTGGAAACAGATATACAACGCCTTCCCTCGTCCGCTAAAAGTGAACAACCTTATTGCCTCTAAACACCAGCGTAACCGCGTATTGGCAACCCTTATTAGTACTGATGATTCCAATATCGACCCTATTATTTTTATGAGTAATGACAATGGCAAGAGTTGGACAGATATCCATTCTAACCTACCCGATAGCAAAGTGAATGTACTCAAAGAAGACCCTAAAAACAGTCAGATTCTTTATGCAGGAACTGATAATGGGGTGTATATTTCGTTTAACTTAGGTGAAAGTTGGCAACCATTCAGCAAAGGATTGCCCGAAACAGGTGTTTACGATATTTATATAGACGAAACAAATGGCGAAATGACAGTTGCGACATTGGGACGAGGTATTTTTCGCACCTCGGTGAAGATGATGCAAGAGCTAAGAGTAGCGATTACCTCGCAAGATTTTTATCCACTTGAAACGCCTATTACGCTTCCTTATTCTGCGAATTGGGGAAATGCTAATAACGAATGGGAAGAACCTGTGAAGCCTAATGTGTATTTCTATGCTTTTGCTTCAAAGGAAAATTTATCAATACCTATAAAAGTGATGAAAGGACGTGTTACCTTGCAAACATTTACTTATAAGACAAATGTTGGGTTTAATTATATACCTTATGACTTGACGATGTCTTATGCGGGTAAGACAGCCTATGAGAAGAGTCTTCAAAAGATATTTTTACCTATTGCTACTGATGGTAAAGTATATCTACCCAAAGGACGCTACACTATTATATTTACGCTTCCTGACGGCTTTGAAGAAGAAAGAACACTTGATATATATTAGAAGGAAAGAATTTTATAAAGGGTTAAACAAAAAAGCACAGACGACTTGAGTTTATCAAGAAGTCTGTGCTTTATTTATATAACAATATGCCATTAAAAAGCTTCTATTCTGTAACTATAGCTGTAAGGCTGATACAGATACAGTAAGTATTGTTCCATTGGTAAGTTGCCCCAGCTGTTATCACCTCCCAAACCTAATTGTTGCAAGTCGATGTCTAAGTGAGTATACTTATCAGGGGTGAGTTCACCTGCGTGTGTTTGTCCTTTTTCTATACCAGGAAATAACTGTGCAGGACTATAAGGCAGGGCATTTATATTTAGTAAAGAACCTGTACTATAAATGGCAATGTTTACTCCTTTTTTCTTACTGAGCTTTGCCCAACGTACATCAGTTTTATTACCATTCTCTTGCGGACGCACATAAGGGTAATACTGGCTAGCAATAGCTCCTTCGTACAAGCCTACCATAGCCGATGTTTTCCTATCCCAATAACTTTCCCAAGGACCTCTACCATACCACTGAATACGCTGAAAAGGCAGAAGTGTAAGATGATTGCCTATCTTAAAAGTAAGCGTTTTGTCGTTATTTAGCGGTTTGAAGTGATTGCTCACCGTTACGGAAGGCTTGCCATCAAAAAGCAACTCTTGAGTATAATCAATTGTACCTTCTACCAATCGCTTGCTTAGGGTTATCTTCACTTGACCAGAGTTTAGTTTCTCTACCGATATACGGACACTATCAGCTTTTTTCTCTGCCTCTTGAAGCTGTTGCAGTTTTTTAGGTAAACCTGCCCCAAAGTCGTTATCAGTGCCAGCCCGCCATAAATTTACCTCTAAGCCTTCGGGAGCAAAGAGTTCTTCATTCTTCACTTGAAACGATACCCATTTGCCTGTTTGTTTATCTATTTTAGCTGTATAATGCTTATTATGCAATAGAATGTGACTGGTTGTTTCTTCTACCTCTAAAGGTGTCGTATCAGCAATAGCTTTTTGAGGAGTGTAGGAGGTGAGAGGAAACTCGGCAAAAGCAAGTTCTGTACCTTTCTTTAAAAGGCCTTCGTCTTGTTTGAGACGGGCGGTACATTGCAAGATATATTCTGCTTTATCGTCTGTTTTAAGAGGAGGTAGTAAAAAAGTAGCCTCGCTTTGTGGTAATACTATTAAGTTGGTAATATTACCACTTTGAACAGGCACACCTTCTTTGAGCAGTTGCCAATGTATTTCGTAGTTTGATAAATCTTTAAAGAAATGCTTGTTGTGCAACATCAGTTGGTTATTTTGATATTGAAAGCCTATTTCTTGTTGCACTTTGCGTACTTCATAGGCGTGAGGATGCCAACTTCTGTCGGAAGCTATTACTCCATTGATAAGAAAATTATTATCGCTGGGAGTATTTTTATCACCGTAATCACCCCCGTAGGTTACTAATTTCTTGCCATTAGGTAAGGTTTTATAAAGCCCTTGATCGATGAAATCCCAAATAAAACCACCTTGTAGTTTAGGATAATGCTCATACACGTCCCAATATTCTTGAAAGTTACCTACACTGTTACCCATTGCGTGAGCGTATTCACATTGCAAGAAGGGTTTAGTGTGATTGCTGAGTGCATAGTCGATAAGGAAAGGAATACGACGGTACATACGCGACTCGATATCGGTATTCCAATCGTAGTGAGCTAATTCATAGTGAATAGGGCGTGAGGGGTCTAAGCCTTTTATGTGTTGATAGCCTTTGTAGAAGTTCCAACCGTTACCAGACTCGTTGCCCATACTCCAAAACAGAACTGATGGATGGTTTTTATCGCGCTTTACCATACGTTCCATACGTAGCAAATGAGCATATTCCCACACGGGGTCATTGCCGATAGTCTTATCCATTTCATAATGCATACCGTGGCTTTCTATATTAGCCTCGTCCATTACGTAAAGACCATATTTATCGCAAAGGTCATAGAAATAAGGGTCGTTAGGGTAATGAGAAGTGCGTACAGCATTAAAGTTGAGGGCTTTCATCTGCTTTATATCGTTCTCCATCTGTTCTTGACTCACTACTTGTCCCGTATGCGGGTTGGTTTCGTGGCGGTTTACTCCTTTGAAGAGTATGCGTTTGCCGTTTACCAAAATGTTAGCACCTTCTATCTCAATCGTTCTAAAGCCTATGAGACGACTTACTACTTCTTTCACCTTTCCCTCAGCATCGTACAGCACCATTTGTAAACGGTACAGATAAGGCGTTTCGGCACTCCACGCTCTCACTTGTGGCAATTGTGCTTCGAATTGCAATTCGGTTTTACCAAAGGTTTTTTTGAGTCCGGTAGTTTCTTTTTGCTCTTGGTAGAGCAGTTGTTCTTTGTCGAACAGACTTACTTCCACTTGGTATTTAGAGGCATCGCTTGGAGTTTCGTTCCATACTTCTACCAAAGTGGTGAGTTTGCCATTGGTGTAGTTTTTATCTAAACCAGCGCTGATGCTAAGGTCGTATAAGTGCACTTTAGGTCGCATATAGAGGTAGCAATCACGAGAAATCCCGGAAAAGCGCCACATATCTTGGCATTCGAGGTAGCTTGCGTCCGTCCATCGACGCACTTCCATTGCAATGAGGTTTTTGCCCTTAGTGATATAAGGTGTAATGTCAAATTCCGAAGCCAACTTGCTGTCTTTACCCATACCCACGAACTTACCGTTTATATACAGTTTAAATGCCGATTTCACTGCTCCTAAATGTAGATATACCTTTTCTCCTTGCCAAGAAGTGGACAAATCAAAAGTTTTGCGATACAGACCGGCATTTTGTTGGAGGCTATCAGGAATATCGGGAGGAGTAGGGTTCTTTTGATTGAATTCGTAAGAAGCGTTCACGTAAATTGGAATGCCATATCCCTGTACTTCCCAATTAGAAGGTACAGGAATTTTCTTCCACTGACTTTCGTTAAAATTGGTTTTGTAGAAGTCTTTTGGCAACTGACGATAGTCTTCCTTCCAGAGAAATGACCACAAGCCATTGAGATTTAGAAAACGTGCAGATTGCTCTATCGTACCATTTTTTGCTTTAGCTATATTCTCAAACGGAAAGTAGGAGGCACGCATTGGCATTCGATTGATTTCTTGCAGTGCTGGATTTTCGAAAATGGAATCCAAGTGTTGGGCATAAGAGACTATAGTTAGAAAAAATGATATAATAATGTATAGGTAGTTTTTCATACAAATAATATGTTACAAATTTTGGCAAAGTTGAATCCTTATAAAATTCATTTCACAGGAAACTCTTTATTAAAAAATACCTTCTCAGCCAAATCGTCTTGCTTGTCTCGAATTTCTTTTAAAAGTAAAGCTTCTAACTGTTTACTAATTTTCAGATATTCTTTTTTGCCATAGACGTTGTTGAGTTCTTTAGGATCGGTTTTGAGGTCAAATAGCTCCCAAGTATTCACGCGTTTGTAGTAACGAATGAGTTTATAACGATCAGTGCGAACACCAAAATGAGGTGATACTGCGTGTTCTCCGTTTTCGTAGTAGTGATAAAATATTTGATTGCGTATAGGTTTGGCTTTTTTAGCAAACAACGGTAAGAACGATTTGCCTTGTATGTCAGCAGGGATAGGCAAGCCGGCTAATTCTAAGAAAGTAGGTGCCAAGTCGATGTTCAACACAAAATCATCGTTGGTTGTGCCTTTAGGAAAGAGCTTAGGGTAAGAGACAATCATTGGGGTACGGAAAGATTCTTCGTACATCCAACGTTTGTCAAACCAACCGTGCTCGCCCATATAAAAACCTTGGTCGGACATATAGATAATCACAGTATTGTCTTTCAATTTGTGCTTTTCTAAGTAATCGAGCATACGCTGAATGTTCTTATCCATCGATCTTACGGTAGATAGATAATCACGCATATAGCGTTGGAACTTCCATTGTGCTAATTCTTTACCACTGAGATTGGCGTTGAAATACTGTTGGCGTATAGGGTTATAAAAATCGTTGTAATGTGCTAATTGAATAGTGGTCATACGAGAGAAGTTTGCATCTTGCACTTCTTCTTTTTCATCTTTGAACATCTTCAAATCGTAACCCATCATCATATCCTTACCAATGGACATTTCTTGCAAACTTGCGGGCTTGCGAGTTGCATAATCGTCAAAGAAAGTATCGGGCAATGGGAAGTTTACCTGTTCATAAGCTCCTAATTCAGGTAAATCGGGCATCCAAGTACGATGCACCGCTTTATGCCCCACAACCAAGCAGAAAGGTTTATTAGGGTCACGACGATCGAGCCATTTTTCGGCTTCATCTTCAATGATATTGCTTACATAACCTTGCTCGTTTATACGTTTTTTACCTTCAATGATAAAGTCGGGGTTAAAATAACGACCTTGGTCTACTAAGATTTTGAAGAAGTCAAAGCCCTTGGGGTCATCGCCTAAATGGTATTTTCCCACCCAAGCAGTTTGGTAGCCTCCTTGTTGCAAGAGATTCACAAACTGTTGTTGTGAAGAATTATAGTGTGATGTCTCATTGTCCATAAAGCCATTCTTATGGCTATACTTACCCGTGAGAATACAAGCCCTACTAGGACCACAAATGGAGTTGGTAACAAAAGCTTTGTTGAACCTTACACCCTCATTAGCAAGTTTATCAATTGCAGGAGTTGCATTAGTAGCCCCATTGTTATAAGCCCCAATCGTTTGATACGAATGGTCGTCTGAAACAATAAGTATAATATTAGGTTTGCTTTGTGCAAAAACTGTTGTGGCACATAAAAGCCCGAAGAAGAATACGAATTTTTTCATAAATGAATTGGTGTTAAAATGAACCACAAAAGTACAGCGACTTTTTTAAAGTACCAAATTAATTAAGAAAAAAATATTCTATTATGAGTATTTATATAAAAAGAAGTTAGCAATAGTTTTCTAAATATAAAAAAAGCTCTCTAATTTCTTAGAGAGCCTTTTTCACAATGCATATAAATACTACTACTAACTCCAAAAATGAAGAAAATTTTTCAGTTTTAGAATCTCTATTACTGTTCTCAGTAATAAAGTTTTTTTACATAAGATTTTGTTTTAAGTTTGATAGTTTTAATGAAAATGTTTTTTCTAATTCTTGTTTTAACAATGTTTCTTTTAGCAATCTTCTGTTTACTACATTGAAAACTCTGTGCCAAAAAAACATTCCTTTATATTACATTTTGTAAATTACTGATTATAAGGAAGTATATTTTGATAATAAAAAAATTAATTACTTTTTGTAACCTTCTTTTTATTTGTGTAATTACACGTTTTTGATGTCTATTTACACACTTTATAGCACTACACTTTTACCTTAGTTAAAAACTCTTGTGTATTAGGTCCTTCGTGGAAAAGCAAATCTAAAATAGATAAGTTAGGAATAAAACCATATTTATCTGAGAATATTTGGTGGTAAGAGGGCATTGTTACAGAGTATTTTTTTTTAGCACTACTCAAAAAACGATAGTCTTTCACTCCTTGTGGCTCGGCTTCATACGTTTTTGTCTTGTCAAAGTTAATATGTACTAACAAACAGGCTAAAACGGTCTCAATTGTGTCGATATTTACATCGAGTAGGTAAGTATATTGCTTTTCAAAAATACGCACCAAATCGTCTTCATAATACTCAAAATAAGGAGATGTGCGATAGGCTGTCTCTAAACTTTTCCAGTGCAGACGTTGCCATAAGAAATTATTCTCTACTTTCACATCTTTGAACAACTGTCGTCCGGTATCACCTCCTACGTGCTTAATAGGTAAGTTTAAGGATTGTTTGCCATTGGCACCGTAAATATATGTACGATTGCGCAAGGTTTGTTTCTGATAGTTATCAGAGACTTCTAAAACGCAAGGTTTGTTCAATATCAAGTGAAATTGAGCAATAGAAGGAAAATAAGTAGGGTGTAATAATACTTGTTCTACCATATTATTCTTTTACTTTTTTCTTTTTAACCAAACTATATACCAACCACAAACCAAGTAACCCAAATACAATATATCGGTAGGACACAGGTTCACCTTCACCATTTACGGTAGTGAACAAACGTTGCCAACGTATTTTCTTAAATCCTGAGGCATTCTTGTCTAAACTCATCCAGATGAGTACGGGTTTACCAAGCACGTGATCTTCAGGTACAAAACCCCAAAAACGACTGTCTTCAGAATTGTGACGGTTATCTCCCATCATCCAGTAGTAATCTTGTTGGAAGGTATAAGAGGAAGCTTTCTGCCCATTAATGTAAATATCATCACCTTTTGTTTCTAATTTATTGTGTTCATATTCACTAATAATGCGTTTATACAAAGGCAAATTCTCTTTAGTAAGTGTTACGTTTTTTCCTTTGGCAGGAATGGTAATAGGTCCGTAATTATCCTCATTCCAAGCAAAAGTAGGACTGTGAGGGAATATAGCAGGATTGTAGACCCCAGCCTTATTTACATTACGAGTAACTGACACAATACTCGTGTTAGCCTCCAATGCTTTAGCTACGTCATCTGTAAGGGAAGTAAAAATATAAGTGTCGTTGTTGATGGGATAAGCGGGATCAGTAACACCGTACTGTTGGTACATCACTACTCTAAACTCATCGGGATGACTGAATAAATTGGGCTGTGTAACCACTATATAAGAAGTTTGTAACTTGGCACGTACAGGATAGATTTCCTTTTTACCATTTATCCATACATCGCCGTTTTTGATTTCTAATACATCGTTAGGGATAGCTACCGTGCGTTTTACATAGTTAGACTTCTTATCTATGGGCTTATCTACGTGAATACCCGAATTGTCTCGGAAGTACCTTACCGTATCAGTAGGCCAGTTGAATACCGTAATATCATTGCGCTGTACTTTCTGTAAAGCAGGTAAACGCAAATAGGGTAACTGAGGCGTTTTGATATACGATCTTGTGCCTATTATAGGAATTGAATCGTGTACCATAGGCAATGATAGTGGAGTCATAGGCACACGCACTCCGTAGTGAAACTTACTTACAAAAAGAAAATCGCCTACCAAGAGGGTTTTTTCTAAAGAAGAAGTAGGTATCATATAAGGCTGTATAAAGTAGGTGTGAATAGCCGAAGCTGCTACTACCGCAAAGATAGTAGCACTCACCCAAGAGGAAACATTCTTTTTGATGGCTTCTACATCTTTACCTACGTAGTGTGTAGAAGGTAAATAGGTTATGTAGGCAGCAAAAAGTCCCAAAGTAATTATTGATAGCAAGGTGTAACGCTTCTTGCGATAGTTAAATACGTGTAACCATTCGTAAGTCATCACAATTACCATAATATTACCTATTACGGGCAAATACAGCAGGAATACCCACCACCAAGGGCGAGAGATGATACGTAAGAAAATAACGGTATTGTAGAAGGGAACAAAGGCTTGCCACGCTTTGTAACCTGCTTTTTCATATCCTTTCCAAAAGAATAGCCCATTGATGAGCTGTGCAATGATTAAAATATATAAATATATCATAATGATGAATGATTAACGTTTAAAGGTTCATTACTTTTTGTTCTCTCAACTGTTTTAAGAATGTTGCCACACCGTCTTTGGAGTGGTGAAGCGTTATGTATTTGGCTACAGCTTTTACTTCGTCGCGAGCATTAGCAACTGCTACGCCACAACCTACGCCTTTGAGCATCTCCAAATCGTTATAGTTATCGCCAAAAGCTATTGCTTCGCTCAAAGGTAAGTGATATATCTCGTTTGATACTATTTTCACTCCTGTGAGTTTAGAAATACTGATATCTGATAGTTCTATATAAGTTTCTCTCCCGCGATAGATTTGCATTACCTCTATATATCTCTCGTTTAGTAGCTTGAACATTCGCTCTATAAGAGTTTCTTCTCCCATTAACATTAGCTTGTGAGCGCCGTGTCCTGCTTGTTTCCACTGAGTGAGTACTTCGCGATTGGGTCGCACGGTAGGAGTTACTTTGGTAATTGTTTCTTCACGTTGTGCCCATTCATCGTTAGCGGGTACATACCACTCGTCGTTATAATAAAAACTAATGTGTATCTGAGCATTGAACTCTTGTTCGTTGAGGGCGACTACTTCTTCGAGAATAGAGTAGGGGATAGTAGTAGAGTGTAGCACCTTTTCGTCATTGAGCACTAATCCGCCATTATAAGCGATAAGTGGTAATCCTGCGATGCCTAAGTCTTTTTGTATGTGATACATTTGCTCAGGCATACGTGAAGATACTAAAATGAAAGGTATTTTGTCTTTCAGTTGTTTTACTTCGTGAATGGTGTTCTGCGTAAGGGTTCGCGAACCACTTAATAGAGTGCCATCGATATCAGAAAAGATAATTTTATACATTCTTTTAGTTAAGAGTCCTATGTTAAAAATTATGAGTTATTAGAGTGCAAAGATAATGCCTTTTTTTAAGATAAGTAGTTTTTTGATTAAAAAATACGCTTAATGAAGATTGAGTACATCGTTCATCGTAAATACTCCTTGCTTACCTACAATCCATTCGGCTGCCATAACGGCACCGAGAGCAAAGCCTTTGCGATTGTGAGCGGTATGCTTGATTTCTATGGTGTCTACCTCACTGGTATAGGTGATGATATGAGTACCTGGGACGCTATCTATGCGCTTGGCTACGATAGGGATTTCGTTCTCGGTAGCTGTGTTTAAATGCCAACCTGTTTTATCAGTTTCAGCAATAATACTTTCTGCCAAAGTAATTGCAGTACCGCTGGGGGCATCGAGCTTTTGAGAGTGGTGAATTTCTTCGATAGCTACCTCATAGTCTTTGAGTTTAGCCATCAGTTTAGCTAAGGTTTTGTTCAGTGCGAAAAATACATTTACCCCTATACTGAAATTAGAGGCGTAGAGAAAAGCGGTTTGGTGCTTTTGGCACAAAGCTACTGCCTCGTTGTATTGGGCTAACCAACCGGTAGTACCTGCAATCACGGGTACTTTGTGTGTGAGACAGTTGCTAATATTAGCAAAGGCACTGCTGGGGGTGCTGAATTCTATAGCCACATCGGCTATTGTAATGTCGTAAGAAGTTTCGGCATTATCTATTTTTAACACGATTTCGTGTCCGTGAGCGATGGCTATTTGTTCAATGGTTTTACCCATTTTGCCATATCCGAGTAAAGCTATTTTCATAATTGACTATTATAAATTAAATATTTTATTTCTTCTGTTAAAACATGCAAAGTAGTAGTAGCACGACAGGCAGATAAACAATGAACGAACAAAAGACGGTGCGAGCCGCACGGGCAAATAAAGAAAAGACGAACAAAAGACGAACAAAAGACGAACAAAAGACGAACAAAAGACGAACAAAAGACGAACAAAAGACGAACAAAAGACGAACAAAAGACGAACAAAAGACGAACAAAAGACGAACAAAAGACGGTGCGAGCCGCACGGGCAGATAAAGAAATGACGAACAAAAAATGGTACGAGCTGCACGAGCAGATAAAGAAAAGACGAACGAAAAATGGTTCGAGCTGCACGAACAGATGAACAATAAACAAACCTAAGATATAGGAATCTTCAATTTATACTACTTTTCAGTCGTTGAGATTCTTCGCAAGAGTCGTAGTTGGTGAGTGTAATTGCGCAGTTCACTATTAAAAATACCAATATGATCTAAACGGTCGATGCGCACTTTGCCAAAAGAGTGAATAATCCTGTTGTCGCCTAAGAGAATGCCCACGTGAATGATATTGCCTTCTTCGTCGTCAAAAAAAGCTAAATCACCTGCTTGGCATTCTTCTATAAAACTAAGAGAAACGCCACAAGTAGCCTGTTTTTTAGCCGTACGAGGCAGGTGTATGCCGTTGAGTTTGAAAACCATTTGCACCAGTCCGGCGGCATCTATCCCAAAGGGAGTTTTGCCTCCTGTTAAGAAAGGTACGTTTAAATATTCCAAAGCAGTGGGGATAATGCCTTGATGAGGTATTCTTTGGGTAGATTGTGAAGTTTGTAATAGATGATTGTGAGAAAAGGTAGCACCTTTGGGTATGTGCAGAAAGAGGTTGTCTCCGGTTTTCAAACGGAGTTTTGTAAGCCATCGGTGAGCGTATTTTTCTTTCTTTTTTAGAGATTTTTTGTAGTCCTTATCCGAAATTTCCGTAAACTGACTGTTGGCTACCCAGCCTTCAATATTGTCGAACAGCAAGCGTACATAGCTCCAATGCTCTTCTTTATCAATTACTTGCAACAACTCTCCGAAAAGTAATTGCGTAATCATCTCAGCCCCCTCAAAGGGCTCTAAACGTACGGGAACAACGCTCAAATGGCATATTCCATAAGGTGTTTCTAATATCTTCATATTCATCACGCCCGCAAAGATAGCAAATAATTAAGTATTAGCAAGAAACTATTCATATTTTTTTGTTTTTAAATGCTATTTTGTCTACTTTTGCACTCATAACAATCACATTACTATGGCAGTTTACAAACACCCTATTACCTTAGAAGCCGCTTTAAAAGAAGTAACCGAAGAGCGCTTCTGCAAAGGGCATCATTATAAAGATGTTGCCCTCACCGATGCGATGGTAGAGCAGATAGTGCAAGTAAAATCCCTAGTAAATATGGGGTTTATCAATACCGATATTACCGATGAAGCCCTCAAATACTTGGCTACTTTGCCCAAGCTAAAACTTCTTTTTTTAGAAGACAATAAGCAACTCACAGGCGAAGGCTTCAAATACTTTGTCGAGAAACCTGTTGACCACATTTCGTTGGACGGTTGCCCCGTAACCGATGAAATCTTGAAAATTGTCTTGCAAGTGCCTCGCCTGAAGTCTATTTCATTGCGCCGTACCCGCATCACTTTCGAGGGGCTAATGGCTGTGGCGCATTATAGCAGAATAAAGTTCTATCTTGATAAGTTTTTCACCGAGGAACAAATAAAAACCTTTGAACAAGCCCAGCGCACGGCGGGAAAGAAGAAATCTACTGCTGCCAATGCTGATGATTTGCAAGTAGTTAAACAATTGCTCTTAAACTTTTTCTCGGCGATGACCCAGTGGGAAGAATTCGCTACAAAAAATGATGAAACAGAAGAGGATGACCTTTTGATAGAAGAAAAATGTAAAGCAATTTTTAAAAAGTATTGCACCGACAAACGCCGCATAGGCTATCGTCCTGAGTGGATTAGCTATTCTATGACAAAAGGCGGTACCTATGACAGTCATCAAATTGTAGATAGTGAAACCCTTACCAAGAATAAGATATATATTTACACCCAAGACGAGTTAAACTTTCAGTATCGCTTCCTGATTATCCGAAAAGACGGTATTTGGAAGATTGACGAGTGCCAATGGCGTGACGGAGGCTGGAAAAAATACGGATTATAATGAAGACAACTGCTCAACAACTTATAGAAAATGAACTTCAAAAAACAGTTCAGCAGATTAAAGAATATTTTCTCTCAGAGAAAGAGAAGCAAGAACTTGTAGATTATAAAAAGGAGTTAGAACAGCTATTATTCCTTAAAAACCTTTCAGACACCTATCATTTGGAACGAAAAAATATAGAAAAGCTCATTGTTTTGCCTGTTCCTTCTACCGATTTTGCTAATTTTCGTATTGTAGATGATACAGAAATTGAAGAGAGGAAATATTGGCAAGAGTTACAAATAGAGGGTGAAAAACTTTTTTTGAATCAGGGAGATATATTAATTAAGAAAAGATAATAAAGGTAAAAATTAAGTTTGTAGAATACAAAATTGAGTCCGTAGAATACAATATTAACTCCAAACAATGCAATATTAAGTACAGGCAACACAATATCAGGTTCAAATAATGCAATATTAAGTACAGGCAACACAATATCAGGTTCAAATAATACAATATTAAGTACAGGCAATGCAATATGAAGTAGAAAACTGACAGAATAGATAAGAAATATACTGAATATTGTTTATTTTTGGTAAAAAGTGAGGAGATATTTTTCGGATTTCTTGGATTTTTTATCAAGAATAATAGAGAAAGTAACAAAAATAGGTGGGTAGAACGAAAAGATATAAAAAGGGAAAAAGCCCTATGGAAATTGAAATATAACTTAATTAAGAAAAACTCATTTGAATAAATAAGTATGATGACAGATATATCTCAAAAGCTAAAATCTGATATAAAAGTAGAAGATTTGAAACAAGAAAATGGTATTTTGTGCTGTATGAATGACTATTTCATTAGTGGAGATAACCAAAAGTATATGAAAATGTATGATTGGATGTCTTTTTTCTATGATTTTGGAGAGAAATGGATAGGAAGACTCAAGTATGGACACGCTATTGACCATCTACGTACCGAGTTGATGAGCCGTTTGGAATGGAAAAACAATATTTCGGTACTTTATGTTTCCATAGGTACAGGAGCTGACTTGCATTACCTGCCACAAGGGATTGATTTGAAAACGATAGACCTTGTAGGAGCAGATATCTCAATGGGAATGCTCAAAAAGTGCAAAAAGGAGTGGCAAAAGAAAACAAACCTTACACTCGTGCAGTGTCCCGCCGAGGAATTACCTTTTGCCGATAATACTTTTGATATTGTTTTTCACAACGGAGGTATCAATTTTTTCAATGATAAAGCGCTTGCCATAAGCGAAATGCTTAGAGTTGCCAAAACAGGAAGCAAATTGCTTATTGCAGATGAAACAGCCGACTTTGTGGAGACCCAATACAAGAAAAGTGTCTTCTCCAAATCTTATTTTGAAGGCAAAACAGTCGATTTGAACACCATAGAACAATGTATTCCTCTTTCTGTAGCTGAAAAGAAAACAGAATTGTTTTGGGATAATAAATTTTATGGTATTACTTTTAGAAAAAATAACTAAATGAGTTATATTACCTTTAAAAGCAAGCTTATAATATGAAAAAGATATCCTTATTAACCTCCTTATTGGCGCTATTCTCTTGTGAACATTCACCAGAGCAACGAAAAACAGCAGAAGTCCTCCTTTTACAATCTGTGATTGCCTATGAATATTGTGAAGAAAAGGACGGAGGTGTAGTGTTACGCTATTTCCTCAATTGTTCCGACTTACACAAACAAAAAGATAACCGTTCTACTTATTTATACGATGAAATAACGCAAAAAGATTCCGAAACACACAGTAAAGAACGCGCTTATTATATAGGATATTACAAAAATAGGCAGCTTATTCGTTATAAAAAAGTATATCGAGGACAAGTGTTAATGGATAAAGAAATACACTAACGCTCTATTTATTCAATAAGTCAATACTTTCCAGTATTTTTTCATAAGAAGAGAGTTCTTCTAAAGAAACATCATTTTTAAAGCAGTCCATAAGATAATTGCGCCAGTTATAAGCATTTTCATCAGAGAGATATTCTTTTTTGTTCACAGCAAAAGAATATTTAAAGTCAGTTAAAGCATTCTGGTTTATCTTTTTCTCTTTTACAAGATTATTGATAATTCCGATGACGCTTTTTTCTACATCATTGAAGTGTTTTTCATCAGTTTCACCACTTACGATAAGCACAAAGGTAGGAGTAGGCTCACTATAATACTCCAATTCTACATAAGGAGTGTACACCCAGCCCTTTTTTTCTCGTATTTCAGCAATCACTTCCTTGCGCAAGAGCTCTCGCAGCAGTTTGATAGATAATACACCTTTTAAATTTTTCTGATAACTATCTTTATATACGATATTGAAACTTGTGCGTTTGTTTTGTGTTACTTTTAGTGTCTGGAAAAAAGGTTTTTGTATAGTCTTTTTTACTGAGGCTCCCTCTTGTCTCTTTAAATGAGAAAGAGTCCCGACTAATTCTTTCTTTAGTTTATCTATCTCAAAGCTACCCGTTACTACACATAGAAGCTCATCAGAAGATAAAAAGTGCTTTTGATAATAACTATAAAGCGTATCTAAGTTCATTTTCTGAATATCATCAGTAGTTTTATTGAGCTCAGTAAGCGGATAAGTAGCTCCTTTTATGGCTTCTAATTTAAAAGCCATTTCTTTAAGAAAGTCTGCTTTTTTATCATTCTTTTTACTACTAAGAGATTGTATTTCATCAGCCTTCACCTCTTCAAAGGCTTTATATGCTCGCTCGGGATACCGCAACTTCTGATAGATAAGATTACAAAGCTCTTTGCTTTTATTCACAGGAGCGGTTGCCATTGCCAAGTGCTGATAGCCCTCAGTACCTACTATAAATGTAAGGTTGTTGTGATATAGTAGTTCTTCATAAGCTTCACCTTTCAATGATTCAATACCACCTAAGTGTACATATTGCAAAATATCTTCGTATTGTTTAAATTCCTTTGGTGGCAATAGCGAATACCCTCCTTTAAAGAGTAGTGTAACATTTAGTTTCTCATCATTTTCTGTAGGTTTGAGGTAAATAGTAGCTCCATTAGTGAGTTCAATCCTATGTATTCCTATTTCCTTAAAAAAGGTTTCATTTTTAATGTCTTTGGGATGAAAAGGAATCTCTTTTGTGAGTACCTCAGGTATAACAACAGATATTGTTTTTTCTTCCTCTTTGAAAGTGGGAACGGTAGTATCAGGGTGTGCTATTCCATCACTGATAATATGCTTAAAATCCTCGTAAGTATATTCTTTATTATCTGCAGGACTGTATAGAATGATAGGGTCTTTTAAATTCAGTACGTTTTTGCAAATGTGTTGCCAATGGTGGAGTTGATAGTCTTCTCTCAACTCTTTAATAAGTCTTTCCTTGTCCTTATGCTGAGAGATAAAACGCTCTCTAAAAACAAAATTATCAATAAAACTCAGCACCCAATCCTCTGAAGTTCTCTCGGTGGGTATTTTCTCAATAGCAGTAGTTACTTTCTCTAAGGCTTTACCTACTTCTTCTTCTGTGAGTGAGGTTTTTACACCTTCAATAATAGCAAATGTTTTTTTGAGGGTTTGCTCTATATCGTCAGAGGTCATCTCTATCTCCAAAAAACTCGTTCTGCGCAAATACCAATACTGACTGATACGAATATCTTCTTTATGTGCCCTAAAACGGTTATTAAGAATTTCTAATACTACTTTCGGAAGTTCTATTTCTTTTCTATATTCGTCTATGAACGGGGTACTTACGTACTCTATGGGGTATAACAAAGATAGTTTTGTTCTCTTGCCTTTCTCCTTTTCAACCGAAAACATTTTTTTATTGGGGAAGGAAATAGGTTTAAGATTTCCCACTTCTTCTCCTCGCTGTCCAAGCATTCCAAAGTGTTCTTTTATTGCCTTCTCAGTAGCTTGTGGGTCTATATTTCCTATTACAATAAGCGAGGCATTTTGTGGAGTATACCATTTCTCATAGAAAGAGCGAAGTTTTTTAGGTGTAACTTTAGCTATTTGTACTTTAGTTCCTATGGGAAAGCGCATCAGTTGCTTGTCATAGCCCACCATAATAGGGTTAAGGTCTTTGTAAGGCTTATAGCTGGCGATTTCCTGTGTGATGATTTTGCGCTCTTTTTCCACTGCCTGTGTGGTAATATCCATATAGTATAACCAATCGGATAGTATATGAATAGTCTTAGCTACCTGATCAGTATTCACGTTCGAAAGGCTTACGCTGTATACAGTTCGGTCATCGGTAGTATACGCATTGATGTTTTCTCCATATTTTGCCCCTAAACTTTCCCAAAATTTTAGCGCGTTATTCTTAGGGTAATGTTTTGAGCCACTGAAAGCCAAATGTTCTAGGAAATGAGCAATACCTTCTTCTCCTTTCTGTTCTTGAAACGATCCTACCCGCAAACACAAACAGAGTTCCACCCTTCCTTTAGGCTGTTCATTAGGCATTATCACGTAACTAAAACCATTGCTAAGGGTTTCCTTTGTAGCATTATTGGGTAATAAAAACTTTTTACCTTGTGAAAAAGCAATTTCACTTACTAAAATAGCCACTACGAGTATAATATATCTTTGCATATTATTTACTAAAAAACTTTGGCAAATATAAAAAATATCTGCCAAAGCTCCTTAATCTATTATAAAAATTTACTGCAACTATCTATTTGAATGTTACTTTCTCACTTACAAAGCCATTTCTCATTTGCCCTAATAGTTTCGTGTTCTTCACAACGATTTCATAGCTTCCAGCTTTCTTTACAGTCAGCACACCTGTGTTGCTATCGTACTGATAAGCACTGTTATCGGTATCTTTTAGGGTTACTTCGGTTTGTACGCCGTGAGTAGGCTCTTGGCTAATGGCAAAAGTTACTTGGTTATTGGTAACTGTGCCTACCTTAAAGGCGCGTTGCTTTACATAACTACACGCTTTTGAAGAGCTCCCTGCGCCCGATAAACTAAAATTGAGAGAAGGGAAAGCTTTTTTAAGGGCATAAATAGCATCTGGATGCAATGCATTATTTTCACATTCTATCAAATCGATTTTTTCAGAGATATTTTCTTCTCCACCTGTATCTATATTTGATAAGGCATTCCAATTAATCAATAGGCGTTCCAGTTTGTTAAGTCCAGCTATTTTTAAATAAGTAAGCGCGTTGGGTATTGAATATTCTGAAGTTTTCCCTTTTTTATATCCATTGATATTCACTATTGAGAGTGCTTTATAGGGCGATAAATCTACCGATGTAAGCGCTTCATTTCCTTGCAAACTCAAAACAGAGACTTCAGAAGGTAGTTTAAACGGATTAATGCCTTTCAACATATTATCATTGAGGTGTACTTTGGTAGCTTTAGTAAAAGCTGAAAGATCTATACTGCTAAGTTTATTGCCAGATAAATCTATCGTTTTGAGTTCGGGAAGTCCTTGTAGAGTAATAGCACTAAAAGCCCCTTCTTGTATCATTAAATTGCCTACTTTGCCACAATTGGTTACAGATACTTTACTTACTGAAGGTATTTTATTAATTGTTATATCGGTTAAATTAGGCAAATTCTCTATACTCAAACTTGAAGCACTCTCTGTATTCATTTTTTTAAGTGTAAGAACAGTCAATTTTGGATAATTGGTAGCATTAAAATTCAAGTCTTTAAGGGTAGCATCCTCTATATTAAGATTTGTTAGATTTGTATTGTTCAACAAGTTGAGTGATTTTAATGTTTTAGCAGCACTTATTTGAATATCGGTAGCCCCTATATTATTGAGAGTTACCTCTACCAAATTGTTATAGTAATAATAACTGCTTATCGCGAAGTAATCTTCACTATTCGTCTTTTTCAAGTTAGGGAAATCAGTGAACGACAAAGTTTCTAAGCCTTCCAAACCACTTATCTCAATTTTTTCTAAAGGTGCTACTTGATTGCCTTCTTTTCCTTTTAAAGTAATATTTTTTAGCGAAGGTATGCTTCCATTAATATAGACCGTTGAAAGTTCGGGAGTAGTGAGCTCTATTTTTTGTAACTTGCTGAACGCATTATCCACATCGAAGAAATCTATTTTCTTGATGCTTTTGCCACCACCTTTAGTGCCTCCAAGCTCTAAAACAAAATAAGTATCTTTGTCTTTTACCTTTTCTTTCGTCCATATAATGCCTAAATGTTCTGTTTTCCATTCAGATGGATTATCGCTTTTGAAATCTTCTTCAAAGCCATTCATCTTAGCTATTTTACGAAGAAATTTTACATCATCAGTACTACAGTTAGCTACACTTTTAGGATTATCATAGTTAGGTGTAGCTGGTGTAAGTTCTGTCCATGGAATAGATTTCTTTTGTTTTTCTGGAGTTGGTTCATTGTCATCATTTTTTTGACAACCTATTGCCAAACTCATTGCCAAAGCAATCATTGTGTAATTACAAATGTGATTCATTATATTTAAAATTGTTTATTATATATTAGAAAAGTCTTGTTTTTATTCAGCTGTATATTCTATTTTGACGGATATGAAACCACCGCCAAGATCATGAGTTATAAGAAATTCAAAAGTCATTTTTTTATTAATAAAATCAATACTACCCGTTGATTGTTTCCAATTACTTTGATCATCGGTTAAAATATCATAAACATTAATATATAAAATTGGATTTGGATCTCCGCTTTGTTTCATATATTCTAATGCAATAGGATTTTTTTCTGCTATAGCTTTTTTAAATCTATTTGAAGCAGAGTAGTTAAATTCAAAAGGAACCATATTCAACATTTCTTCATAACGGTTTTCTGTCTTGTGGATATATTCTATTTGACTTACACTATTGACAGGATTCTTTATCTTGATATTATCCAGAGAAACTTCAAAAGTTTCTTGGCTATTTTTATTCCATTTTATTAGTTTCATTATAGCTTGTGCAGCAGGTAAAGCATAAAAATACTCTTCATTTTCTATGGTATTTTTCTTCATAAGGAAATACCAAAATTCTGTTAGTCCCATAGCGTTTTCTGTCATCTTAAGAATAGGTATATCTGTAGTAGATAATTCACTTAGAGTTATGAGAGTATTTCCATTAATTTCTCTTGTAAATTCGGAAACAAAAGGTTCTACATTTCCATTAGCGGGGCTAAATACTGTCCCTTTCAGTTTTATTTTTCCCATAAAAGGATATAAATCCATTCCTTTTGCTTTATAAGCATCTAATAATGCCCGTTGTGCAGGCGTAAGTTTTTCTGCTTTTGGCGAAGGTTTTATAACTAAGGCTAAATCTTCTTGTGCTATGAGCCCCGTAACGCTCTCAAAAGTTATTTTAAGGCGTTGTTCTTCACTAATAGAAATATTAGGACTTATAGTGATGAAAAAAGTAGCTTCACGAGCATCTTTAGCAATTGTGATAGGATTTGCTGAAAATGTGACAAGTTTGGTAGGTTGTCCTTGTGCATTTATCGCCTTCAAGTGAATAGCTGTATTATCATTGAGTTTGGTAGTCAATGAAATTTTTGCTTTAATTTTTTGATTAACTTCCCCTAATGTAAGCACTTTATCGCCTTCAGCAGTGATATATACACGGTTTTCACCGCTATACTGAGGAGCGGGTGCGTCGTTCTTAGAACAACTCACAATGTTCAGGGCAATAAATATACCCATTGCTAATTTACTAATAAATTTCATATTAATAATCATTAAATGTTTCTTATTTGTATGTCAAATGTTCCTATGTCTTAACTGTTTAGTATTATTATTTTTTCCACTTCATCTCAACCTTATCTTCGCTCATTCTTTATTTGTCTTTGTGGTTCATACCGTTCATTGTTCGTCTTTCCTATAAGGTTCGTATAGGCTCTCCTATTTCACCATTAATCTAATCTTTAATAAGCAAACCCTATTTTTCATTTCACCAAAAAATGCTTGTCGTGCTACGACTGGCTCGCACCTTCTCCAACATTCCATCCTTTATTTTGTAAAATAGCAGTGTTGTAACGCTTTTCAGAGGCAGGAATAGGAAGTGTCCAGCGTGGGTCGGTCGCCTCAATGGTGTAGTTTGTGCCTGCCGTAGTGGTACGCACAATAGGACGATGGTTGCGCTTGAGGTCAAAAAAGCGGACGGGCTCTCCCACAAACTCTTTTTGCTTTTCAGAGAGCAAAAGGGTAAGCAGAGTGTCAGTGTCGGTAGCCGTTGGGGCAAGTGTATTGGCATTCCGAGCGGCTAAAAGAACATTCAGCAAGGCGAATGCACTGTTTTTGTCGCCCTGCTTGAGATAGGCTTCAGCAAGTAGGAATACCAATTCTGACGAGCGTGCCCACGTGTAATACTGCATTTGTTCACGTGTCTTCACTTGCTTGCGATACTTGCCCAAGAGGCGATTGTTGGCATTGTAAGGAGCTACTATCGTATAGACATCGGTTCGTACATCAGTTGTAGTATATGAAATAGTGCTTGCCACAAGCAAGTAATCACCTATGTTTTCATTGTATTCCAATTTCAAGTACGGTGAAACACTCACGTTGCGTGTATCTAAGGTAAAAAGACGCAAAGCAGAGGCATTAGCCGACCAAATATTAGCTACGGGCAAGGTGGTGAGGCTTGTTTTGTATTTTTCGTAAAGCGGAAGCGCAAGCGCAATGGCTTTGACATTGTCCTGAGTCCATAAAGCCAACTCCGCCCTGATAAGTTGTGCTACCTCTGGGGTGATATAGTACGTATTGGTATCTTGCTCTGCCGGAATGGTGAGCAATTGCTCAATCACATTCACCGATTGAGAAAAAGTAAGCCTGTTTTGCTCTTTGGTAAGGTCAAATTTGTCTTTTGTTAAAATTCCATAGGGTTCGCTATTGGTTGTACCATAAGCAGGAGAAAATATTTTCAGCAATTCAAAATAACAAAGAGCTTTGAGATAAGTAGCACGTTGCTTGATGAGCCTCAATTGCCTACTTTCGGTATCAGTGAGAGGCGAAACATTAGGCAAACGCTCCAAAAGTACATTGCATTGGGCAATGGTAGCATAAAGAGACTTCCATATACTCTCAGAATGATTAATAAGTTCGTGTCCTACCCATTCGTAAGTGTTTTTGAGCTCTACTTCACGAGGAAGGTAGCTACTTGGTATCATATCATCGCTTCTTGCGACCCACGTAAGGGCATCGTTATAGGGAGCAAAGGACGTGTAAGCCGCTGCAAGCGAACGTTCAGCGGTAACCACTGAGGTAATAGCACTGGGGTCACTTACTTCGTCTTCTGGCGGAAGGTCTAAAGAGCAACTCATAATAGCTAAACTAATGGCTGAAAAAAGAAATATTCTGTATATAAGCATAATATTCATTTAAAAAGATAAGTGAAGGTTCAAGGTAATAGTAGGAGGTAGCGGATTTACAATATTATTTGTCTCAGGGTCGCTCTCTTTGTATTGACTCCATACTGCAATATTGGTAGCTGTAACTCCCAAAGTAGCGTGACGTATTTTCCCAATAGAAGCTAAGTCTTCTTGACTGAACTGATAACGCACAGATAGATTCGTAAAGCGTAAGAAGTCGGTCTTCATCAAAGTCTTGTTGTTAGGCTGACTAAGGTTCTCAATGGCACTCGACGAGTAGAAAGGGGTGTGATATCTCTTGTTCTCATCGCCTACTCGCCACCACATATCGGTAAGCTGGGCTTTGGCAGCATTGAAGCGTGCCGAATCCAAGTCGCGAATATACTTATTGCTATAATTGCGCACCCCGCCAAGTGTATAATAGAAGTCAGTAGATAGTTGCCATTGTTTATAACTCACATAAAAGTTGAAACCTCCGCTAATAGGTGGAGTCGATTGCCCTAAGTAGATAAAATCTTCCCCTCGCAAGGTGGTAGTGGCATTCACTTGTCTACCATCAGCTGTGATAAACTCAGGCAATCCTGTAATGGGATTAATGCCAGTAGAGTTCAGTCCGTAAAGTGCATCGGTAGATTTGCCTACCTGATATTCAGGAAGCTTCTGATCGGAACTGGTGTAAATACGGTCTCTTCCGTAGAGGTCTATCACCTTATTTTCGTTATATGAAAGGTTTCCGCCCCAGCTCACATTCCAATCAGAAGAGGTAAAAATAGGCTGATTGATACTCACTTCTAATCCTTTATTTTCCAAGATGCCTATGTTTTGCATCTGTACTTCAAAGCCAGAAGAAGAAGGAATAGGAATGGTAAGCAAAGCATCTTTGGTCGTGCGCTTGTATACTGAGAATTGCAAATTAGTTTTGAAGATAGTAGCCGAAAGTCCAATATCGGTAATAAGGTTTTGTTCAGCTCTCAAATCCTTATTGGGGAGTGCTGTAATATTCATTATACGCGTGTCGGCATAGCTTTCGGGTAGATATTTAAAGGTGGCTGTTATCAGCGAAGGCGATATAGCCTGCGTATTGGCAGTGTGTCCATAAGAACCTCGTATATCTAATTGTGATAGCCACTCTACTTCTTTTAAGAAAGCGTACTCTTTAATATTAACACTTACTCCTAATGCCCAAGCGCTGTTCCAGCGTTTTTCTTTGGGCAATATCGATGAGGCATCAAGTTTATAAGTGCCAAAAAGGTTGTAGGTACTATTGTAAGTATACCCAATGAGCCCTCCAAACCCCAGATTCCGATCTGTTTGTTTACGCCCTCCCACAGTAGGTTTCCCTGCTCCTGTAAGCGAGTTGTCAATTGCCGCTACCGAGCGTATTTTGCCGTACAATCCGTGCCCTACTACCGATAGATTATCGGTGATAGAAGTATAGTTGTCGGCATTAGCACCCAGGGTAAGCTCGTGTTTGCCAAAAGTTTTTTCGTAGTTAATACGCATATTAGCTGTAATATTGGTAAGTGTATTTTTAGCTTGGTATAAAGTCCCTAAGGCGTTGTGTGCTCTCCCAGAGTTTCTTTCAGAAAAGGCAGTCTCAGGAGTTATTTGCAAATCATTTGTCAAAGAATAATCTAAACCTGCCACAGCCGATAACTCTAATTCATGACGTATTTTCCAGTTGAAACTCAATGAAGTCCCTATGTTTTTAGTAATGTTTTCCCTGCTAAACTGATTGAATAGATCGCTGTAACTTCTGTTAGGATAGGAATATAGTCGTTTGGAATTTTTACTCTCGTAAGGGTTCAATCGGTAAATCAAATCCTCTATTGAAAAGTTAGCACCATTTGGAGTACTCACCTTTGCATAAGAACCATTAATTGATAGAGTAGCAACCGCATTTTCCGATAAGGTTTGATCTATTGCTAAACGAGAAGAAATGCGGGATAGTCCATTCCCTTTTATCTGTCCGTCTTGTTGCAGATATCCTAACGAGAAAAAATAAGAGGTCTTCTCATTGCCATTTTGGAAACTGAGATCGTGTTTTTGGTATACTTGTAAGTTAGTGAGCTCCTTATGCCAATCGGTATTGATGGCACGTAAAGAGTCTAATTTTTGTCTTCCTTCAGTTAAACGTGCTTGTAACTCAGGGGTACCTCCATATTTCCTATTGATGTATTCTTCACTGTACAGATAGCCTGGCGTACCTTCATTCTTCAATAAACGCTCTAATTCTAATTTCTCTGCACTGTTCATCAGTTGTACTTTCAGTGGTGATGCAAAGGTAAATCCTGTTTGTAAGTGATAACTCAATACTTTTTCCCCTCCGCGTTTAGAGGTTATTTCTATCACCCCATTCGATGCTTTAATACCGTATAGAGCCGTAGCTACTGCATCTTTTAGCACTTTCATCTCTTTGATATCTTCAGGATTGAGATAATAAAAGGTCTCTGCCGAAATCATTTTTCCGTCCAATATAAACAGTGGCTGGTTAGCTTCGTCTCCTTTACGTAACGAAGAATTTCCACGTATGCGAATTTCGGGAGTCGCTCCCACTTCACCCCTGTTAATAATACGTAACCCTGGTGCTTTGCCCTGCAATGCCAATGCCAATGAAGGAACAGGAATATTTTTAACTTCTTGCATCGCTATAGCTTCTACATTTCCCGTTTTAGCACGTACATCTATTTCGTTGATGTTTTGCTTAGCAGTTACCTGTACTCCTTCAAGCATCAACATATCTTCTTGCATCGTGATAAAAAACTCAGCACTCCCCTGAAAGGTGCGTTTTACTGTTTTCATTCCTATATAGCTAAAAACAAGCTCACCCTTCTGGTGTAAGGTTTGAAGTGAAAAAGCACCGTTTATATCAGTAGCCATTCCTTTAGCTGTATTGTTAATACGTACCGTTACTCCGCTAATAGGAGTCCCTTCCTTATCTTTAACAACACCTTTAAGAGTGATAGTATTTTGAGCTATCATGTCGCCAAAAAGAATAATAGTAAAGATGAACCATAAAATAAATTTCATTTCACATATCATATTTTGAGAGTGCAAAGATAGTATTTTTATTTTATCTAAATAACAATTGATGAATAATTTTATTAAAGAGAAGGATTATTTTTGTGTGATAATAATCAAATCTGTTTATAATCAGTGGTTTAATTAGTGAATAATTAAATGATAATGTTATGAAAAAAAAAGAGTTTGCTAAACTACAATAAAAAAAGCCATAACAAACAATTGTTTGTTATGGCTTTTTTTGTAGAAAGTTTATTTGTTAAAAGTTATTTCTTGGCAGCTTTTTCAGCTTTTGCAGCATCTTGCGCTGCTTTCATTGCAGCACGTGATACTCTCACTTGGCAAACCACAGTGTTATCTGGGTGCATAATCTTGTAGTTATCTTGTGCTAATTTAGTAATGTATAGTTTGTTACCCATTTCTAAGCCCGAAATATCTACACGAACAAAATCAGGCAAGTTATCAGGAAGGGCTTTTACTTTGAGTTTGCGGTTCACAATGCGCAAAGTACCCCCAGCCATAATACCTGGTGAAGTACCCTCAATTTGAATTGGCACTTCAATAGTGATTTCTTTGTCTTTGTGAAGCTGATAAAAATCGATGTGGATAATTTTATCAGTTACAGGGTCAAACTGAATGTCTTGCAGAATGGCGTTATAGGTTTTACCATTCAATTCAATCGCAGCGGTGTATACGTTAGGAGTGTACACGATGTTTTTGAATGCTAATTCAGGTGCTGAAAAATGCAGAACATTGTCTCCTCCGTATAATACGCAAGGAACCTGTCCAGCATTACGTAAGGCTTTGCTCGCAGCTTTGCCCACGCTTTCTCTTTGAGATCCTTTGATTGTAATTGATTTCATTTATTTATAAATAATTATTAAGTTACTTGTTCTTAGGTGTTAGGTTTTGTTAGATATTAAACATCAATTCTTCCCTTTTACTTTTTACCTTTCACCTTGCTACATTATAAATTTAGAACTGATAGGCTCGTTGTGGTGTACGCGATGCATTACATCAGCAAAAAGATCAGCACAACTCAGTACTTTTATTTTGCTCGAAGGTTGCTTTAGTGGAATCGAATCAGTCACGATAAGCTCTTCTAAAGCCGAATTCTCTATGCGCTCATATGCGTTCCCGCTCAGTATAGGGTGAGTAGCCACCGCTCTTACACTTATAGCTCCTCTGTCCTTCATCAGTTGGGCAGCTTTCACCAAAGTACCTGCCGTGTCTACCATATCGTCTACCAATACTACGTTTTTACCTTCTACTTCACCTATGAGCTCCATTGTTTCAATCACATTGGCTTGTTTGCGCTGTTTATAGCAAATCACCACATCACATTTCAAGAACTTAGAATAAGCATAAGCCCTTTTAGAGCCTCCCATATCGGGTGAAGCAATACACAAATTGTCTAAGTGCAACCCCTGTAAATAAGGCAAGAAAATGCTAGAAGCAAAAAGATGGTCTACAGGGCGCTCAAAGAATCCTTGAATTTGGTCGGCGTGCAAGTCCATCGTCATAATACGAGTAGCACCTGCCGCTTGCAAAAGATTAGCCACCAATTTTGCCCCTATTGGCACTCTGGGTTTATCTTTCCTATCTTGTCGAGCCCACCCAAAGTAAGGCATTACTGCTGTGATGTGCCTTGCTGAAGCGCGTTTGGCAGCGTCTATCATTAGTAAAAGCTCCATCAAGTTATCCGAATTAGGGAAAGTAGAGCATATTAAGAAAACGCGTGCCCCTCTAATCGATTCTTCATAAGAGGGCTGAAATTCACCATCACTATAATAAGAAAGTTTAACTTCACCGAGCTGAGTACCGTATTTTTGCGCAATTTTCTCAGCCAGCTCTATGCTTTTAGAGCAAGCAAAGATTTTTGAATTAGGGGTGGTTTCACTAAACATTTTTATCAGTAAATGTATTAAGGTATAAAAACTTCTAACTTTTCAGGGTGCAAAGGTACGAATATTAATCGTAATTGCAAGTATCTTGATGTGTTTTTTTATTTTATGAGCCAAAACATACCTCGCTTTACCTTTTTATTTGTCTATTTATTACACCAATTACACTCTCCCACTACTTTTGTCATTTCTCATTTGTCACTCGTCATTTCTTCCTTTTTCCGTCATACTCCCTCCTAGTGCCTACGGCCTAAGGTTTATAACCTATTTCTCTTTCTTTCGCCTCGAAACCCTGTTTTTAACATTTTTAGCGTTGTTGTATTACAGTATGAATCAACTACTTATATACCCTTTCTATACCAATCTTCCAAGATTCGTATAAGCTTCCTATAAGCTCTCTATAAGCTAACCACACCCTCCTAATACCCTTTTTCCTTCAAAATCCCTCTCAGTCCACTTCTGATATTTTTCGTTTTCCTCCGAAGTCTAAACTCCTTCTCTAAGTCTCTCCGAAATTCTCCAACTAATTCCCACATTTTCTAATTTTCACATTTTCTAATTTCCTCATTTTCTAATTAATAACCCACTGCTCGCATAGTACACCTCCTTATATCAAACTCAGAAAGTAAGCCCTAAACTAAATTGATGAAAAGTATTCACTTTTTGACTCGTAAATACTCCTATTTCACTGTTAAACCCTACAAAATAGCTTAATGAAGGCGAAAGTTTGTGATGGTATTGCAAACTCACCTCATAACGCTGTCTATCCGAAGCAAGAAAGCGGGCATTGTGCAAAAGCATTGTGCTGAGCTCAGCTTCATTGCGGTCATTGCGCAATAGATAATTCTCGTGTAATACTTTCCGATACCGATACTGCACGCCTGTTACCCCTATACTCTTCTCCCCTAAGGGTGCTACAACACTTATCGTCATTCCAACATTCATATAATCAAAATACTGAAAACTCCTCGCCAAAGTATAATCCTCACGATAAGTTTCATAACTCACATAAGGCATTATACGATACTGCACAGCATTGTCGAACCCAAAAAACGCACCTAACTGATATTGCTCGCATTTAAGGGTATAGTTTTTGTTCTTCGCAATAACCTCCGTCCAATTGTTATTGCGCCCCGAGAGGATAGGCTCTACGCCTTTTTTACTTTGCTGATAATACCCTAATTTAAATCCGTAGTGATAGTGAGCACGACGGAACAATTTGGTAAGTTCTGTATTGAGTACCCTATTGGTTAGGGTTACTGCGACAATCCCATTGTCATCAGTCATATACTTCTCAATCGTCAGTTGATGGTAATCCCCTGTGAGGAAAAAGTCGTCCGCCCTGCTGATAGCCATTCCTCCACCATAACCATAACCTTCGTAAAAAGCCCTCAGTTTATTGCCTTTCAGCAAATGGTTGTAATACCCCAAGCCATTGAGGTGATACACCGTAGCCCTCCCTAATTCGTTAAAGAACCTCAGTTCGTTTGATTGGGTATATTTCACAAAAGTGCTATAAACACCCATCTTCCACTGCATTACCTTCCACATAAAACCCGATTGCAATTGCAATTGCGAAGTAATATCCTTAGGACGCGGGTCTTTATCCCTACTTGCTAATTCAGCTTGGTAATTCAAAGAGATACCCCAATGCAGGCGTTGCCATTGTTTGGCAAAACCACCCGTAAAGGCGTATTGTTCGCTGTGCAAATCTCCCCCTATGGCATCAGCAGTGAAGTAAGGATACAGCAACTCACCATCTAACGACTCGTTCCAGCGAATGTGCTTTAGGGTTCGATTTATATACGACGCATCACCCCAAAGCGTACGCGTGCTGTCATAAGGAAAATAAGAGCTCGCTTTTACTGAGAAAGCAGTATGACCTTCAGGATACTGCTGGGCATACGCCTGCTTATCGCTTCCCTCGTAAGTTGTTTGCACCGACGAAAAGCGATATTTTCCCCAATCTGTCATTGTTGCCGGATTCTGAAAGTAAGCTCTATAAATGCGTTGAATACTTTGTTGCTCTTTCAGTTTCAGCAGAAGGGTATCGATGGTATCTTGCCCCCAAGCAATCATCTCGCAGAGAAAAAATAAAAATAATATGTTGAGTGGACGATGTGTCAATTCTAATTCATTGATTTGTCAATAAAAAACGCTATAAACTTTGCCAAAATTTAACTTTGGCAAAGTTAAATCTGCAAAAGCAATATTTCACTCTTCACTTTTCACTTTTTAAGTGTAGGTGTAGTGAGGATTTCGAAATCTTCAGTAGAGTTGTTAGTATCTTTAAAGATAGGCTTACCATTGTTTTCAGAAAGAACCTTACGGCGTACAGATTTGCCATAACGAGTTTTGTCTTCCTCATCTTTAGTCACATAAGTATAGCCTGAATCCAAAGAAGTATCGGTCACCAACCATTCGAAACCTTTTTCAGTACTTAGATTTACGGCATCTACTATCCACTCATTAGGAATTTTCAACGTACTTCCTGTCTTTTTAACTATTTTGCCTTTAACATTAACTTCATATTCATAGTCATATCTAAGAGTAGAAGTAGCAGTACCTTCTGGAAAACGGGCTATCACATAGCTTCTATTACCTCGATTATTGAATATGAGAATACCATACAAATTGATGTTATTGGTAACAGTAGGGCTATCTATATCTTTTACTCTTGGAGGATAATAATTCTCAAAGTTAGCTTTGCTCAAATCTAAAGAATTAGGATTGTTTTCTTTATGGTTAATTCCTTGTTCAGCAATAACAATAGAAGCACCTGGTTGCACGGGATATTGAGTGCCTGTACCAGGTATTTGCACCATACCTTCTACTGCAAAGGCTTCTTTCATTATATTGGGAGTGTAATCTCTTTTGGTTACCGTTAAAAACTTAGAATCTGCTAATACCAAACCATCGGCGTAAAGCACCTTATCGGTATTGTTATAAAGTTTGATATACTGGTCACCAAAGTATTGTTTTCCTTCAGGAGTTAAAGTGCCAACAAAAAAGATTTCTTCTATAATAAAGTCATTACCTTTAGCTTTGATAGATAAAGGTACTTTAAAAGAGCTATCGCTAAGCACATCTATTTTGCTAACGAAAGCACTGAGTTCACCTGCTACGGTCTTGCCATCAAGGGTATAAGTAGCAGTGGTGGCAATGCGCAGTTCATAGCTCCCCATCAAAAGAGGAAGGGTTAATTCATTTTGAGAAAGATTGGTAAAAATACGTTCTACTTTCTCATTCTTGTTGAGTTCTGTAAGAGTAAGGGTGAGCGTACCATACCGAACATTGGTTACCTTATCAGGATTTTGTAGCTGAAGGGTAAGATTGCGTGTAGTAACAAAGGTGTTGATATTATCATCATCCTTCTTACAAGCGTTTAAGAGCACTAAAGTAAGTGCTAAAGCTAAAAGTTGTTTTAAATGTCTCATAATATGTTAATTTATTAATTTGCTAATTTACTCTTCCCTAAAGAAATGTTCATCTCCATTCCAAAATAGGGGTTGATAAGTCCACGACGGTTGATGTATTGTCTGTTCACACGGTAGTCCTCGTAAAAGTTGAACAGATTGTTTACATATATCGAAAGGGTAAAGTATTTATAGAATTCTTTTGATATTTTTAGATGTATGTTCATTGATAGTGGAGTTCTATCACTGAGACTTATAGTTGTAGGGCGTATGAGCCATTGCAATACGGGGTCACTCGCTTCTGTCGCTGTATATGGGTGACGCACACCATCTTCACTGATGTAGTGAGTGGGCACACGACTAAGAGATGGACTGCTGTTGATAACATACCAAGTGAGGTCGCAACGTACAGAGGTGATGAGATGCAGTTCAGGAAGGTAAGTGTCGGCTACGAGACTGGTTTGTAACTGTTCACAGTCGTACTTCTCGATTTCAGGATATACTCCCAGATTGTAATATTTGCGGTTGTTGATGACATCTTTATCGGCAGGACGATATACAGGTAATGAATTGTAATACAAGCTGTGAAACCACGCACCACTAAGGGTAAAGCGAGTGTTGAGCAATTGTAGGCGCTTGCTACTGTACTGAAATTCCACCCCTTGTTTATCAATAGCTGAACCATTGCTTTCGATGCTGGAGAGCATCAACGCATTTTGCACCGTGTAGGGCAGGTTTTCCACCAAAGGAGGGGCAGTAATCGCATTGTGATTGAGCCCTGTAGCATCGTATTTTTTATAGAATACCTTGTGATAATCGCTCATCTTTCGAAAACCCGATTGCATACGCTCGTCGAAATAGGTGATAAACAGCGAATGGTGGTCGTATTCCAAGCCAAGGCGCACTTCGGCTTTGCTGTTCACCGCGGGCATAATGCTGTAGTTCACTTGCGGGAAAATATACGTTTTATAGTGCAATTGGCGGTATGCCCTTTGGTTGTGATAGTAATTTAGCTGAACAAAATCTTCGTATTTTTCTTGAGGGTAGAGCATCTCTTGAGTAGGGAGTTTGCTGTGTTTTCCCCAACCACCTGTAAGACTGATACTGAGAGCTTTTTGGTTAGCAAACTCAATTTTAGGGAAAGTAACTTTCATATTCACACGTGAGTCGAAACACACCTTGTTATGCAATGCGTAGCGTGAATCGAGTCCTAAAAGGGTGTTGGCACGCAAACCAGCACGCAAGAAGAAATCGGTATGCCAAAAGGTTTTTTCTAACTGTTCTTCAACATAAAAAGACATATCCTGCATCGCGGGAATACTCTTAAAAGCACGCGGACGTGTAGTCATTTCGGGTGAAGGTGGGTGCGCCAAATCGTATACCTGACCCAGACCGTTGTTTTTGTTGTAGTTGTAAGTAAGCCCTATAAGAAACTCGTTAAGGAATCCTGCAAAACGTTTATAACCTCCTGTTGCAAAGTCGGTATAAAGGTGTAGCGGTTTGCCATCTATGAGCAAGTGCGACACATAGTTAGGGTCGGAAAATGCGCCATAAAATTCACCAGCTTCTGTGTTTGTGAAAACGGGGCGCGCATTGGTGATTTGCACCCATTTGTCTTGTTCAATACGGTCGAAACTCTGCGAGTAACTAGTTTTGAGTACCAATGTTTTGAAGAATGTTTTGTGGAGTTCCCAACTCAGCCCATTGGCGATACGGATATTGTTGTAAGTAGATTGATAAGCATCATAGCAATCAAAACCTATATCGGGGTCGTGTTTTTCCTTGTCGATAGTACCCGTATAGTCAATGCTGAAATTCCACGTAAGCGGATTTTCGGTATTAAAGTGTTTTTCGGCACGAGCCGAAGCAGTGTAACGTTTGTAGTTTTCAAAGCTGTTACGCGGGTCGGGTTGGGAATCTAAATAATCTAAACTGAAGTTGAGTTTGAGACGATTTTCAGTAAGTTCAAAGCCTTTGCCTATATAGAAAAGTTTGCTAAAACCATCGGCTTTGGCGCGCGCCCTAAGGGGAGTATAGCCTTTTTTGCGGTGAATTGTTACTACTCCACTGCTGATGTCACCAAATTTCACCGATGGAATACCGCGTATAATCTCCACTGTTTCAATATCATCGGTAGCGATGGTGCGCATATCTACTCCTGAGCGGGTAGTGTTGCGCTTCTCATCGGCGTAATTCGATTGAGGGGTGATAACCATTCCGGTACCTACCGTAGATTGCATATTGTTATTCACATCTAAGGGTACACCATCAATATTGAAGCCTACTCCCAAGGAGGAAATACTATAGCCGTCCATAGGCGTTCCTGTTTGCCTGAGAGTGAGCGTATTGGCATAATTCAATGAGGGAGTCGTAACTTGCCGACCAGGGAGCAAACTCACTAAATCGGCAAAGCTTGAAGGCTGGAGATGTTGCATAGCTTTGCGGTCGATAAGCGAAGTAGAGGTAGGAGCAGGAAGTTCTTTGGCAGTTACTACCACTTCTTCTAACTGAATAGGCTGTGTAGTATCAGAAATAGTAGTAGGAGAAACAGTGGTGAGAGTTGCAGTTTGAGCGTAAAGAGCCGAGCAAAAAATAGGAAAAGCAATGAGTGCCAAAGAGATGAACCTTTGGTATCCTAATGATTGTGTATATTTCTTTTTACTTTTCATTCTTCACTAAATAGGACTGCAAAGGTAGTACTTTTTTTGAATTATATAAAACAAATCTAAATAATATTAATATTAAACTTATAAAAATGCTTAATTTAACATCTGTTAAATATAACAGAATACTATTTTTTCAATCGCTTTTGCATCACTATATTACCTCTTGTCGAATTCATTTAACCTTTGCATCTCTTACTATCCACTTCCTTCCATTTCTTTCAAAGTCTTCCCGAAACCTCCAATAAGTCACTTTTGCATTTATTAAATTCCAAATTTCCTAACTCTCAAATTGACTAATTCTCTAATTTATCCTTCTTTTTCTTTCGCCTCGAAACCTCATTTTTAACATTTTTAGTGCTGTTGTATGATATTATGAATCAACTACTTATATACCCTTTCTATACCAATCGTCCAAGATTCGTATAAGCTTCCTATAAGCTTCCTATAAGCTAAGCATACCCATTTTACCTCTTATCTTTTATCTTTTACCTGAATCACCTCTTCCGTTCCTCTTCGTTATCTTTCTGCTTCTTCATCTCTTTTCTAAGACAATCCTAGAACTCCGATTATATCTTTTTGTATAACAAAAAAATAAAAATATTTCAGTTTTTCTTTGGTAGTTAGAAAAATATTCTTACCTTTGCCCCGATTAATAGAATAGTACTGTATGAAACTGTATGCTTTTCAAATAATGATGATGTGTTGTACCTTCCCTGTGAGCGGTGCAAGGCTCGTTATTTCTTGAAAGTATCAGTATATATATTTTAGTAAACGAAATAACAACACCCCACTGCTCATAATAGGTAGTGGGGCTATTTTTTTTTATAATAATGACAAAAGTAAATTGCACCGAGAGTTTCATTATCGAACTCTATCAAGAAAGTAAAAATATCAAACATCACGTAAGCAAACAGCGTATTAACGCCTTTGTAGAAGAACTCTTTCAGTTCTTATTTCTCATAGATGAGCGTACTTGTCTCTCTAAAGCGAATATAGAAGCACGTTATGAGGAATTGCGTTATGATTTTATCAGTATTGTAGATGATTTTCTGCAAAACGAACCACAAAAAGAGCAACTGACTGATTATTACGATTGTATTTTGCCCACTATTTATGCTCAATTAAAACAAGATGCTCAGTATTTTATCGATAGTGACCCAGCAGCTACCTCTCTCAGAGAAGTACAAGTTACCTATCCTGGTTTCTTTGCTATTATGGTATATCGTATCGCTCACGAACTATGGACGCGCGAAGTACCACTCTTGCCCCGTATACTTACTGAATACGCCCATAGCAAAACAGGTATCGACATTCACCCAGGAGCAACCATTGGCGTCCCTTTTATGATAGACCACGGTACGGCTATTGTTATTGGTGAAACTACGGTTATAGGTAACCACGTAAAAGTATACCAAGGGGTTACCTTAGGGGCACTCTCAGTATCGGTAGATAAGGCTCATACCAAGCGTCATCCTACTATTCAAGACAATGTGGTAATTTACTCAGGTGCCACAATCTTAGGAGGTGAAACCGTAATAGGTCACGATAGCGTTATTGGCGGGAACGTATGGCTTACTCATAGTATAGAACCTTTTACCAAAGTTTTCCACAAGAGTCAAATTATAGTAAAAGACAACGAAGTGTATGAAGAACCTATTAATTTTGTAATTTAGTCTTTAAACATTAGTTCCTAATACCAATTCACTAATCATTAACCACTAACTATTAACAAATACGTAACTAATAAATAATTATATAATGTTGTACAAAAATGTTTTAGAACTTATCGGGCGTACTCCCGAAGTGAAAATTAATCGATTGTTTGGTAAAGATGCCAACGTATTTATCAAGTTAGAACGCTTGAACCCAGGCGGTAGTATTAAAGACCGTATCGCGCTCGCAATGATTGAAGATGCTGAAAACAAAGGTATCCTTAATAAAAATACTGTGATTGTAGAGCCTACCTCAGGTAATACAGGGGTTGGACTTGCCTTAGTAGCTGCCGTAAAAGGTTATAAGCTCATTGTGGTAATGCCCGAATCTATGAGTATAGAGCGCCGTAAACTGGTATCGGCTTATGGGGCTGAGGTTGTATTAACGCCAAAAGAAAAAGGAACAGGAGGTGCCATTGCCAAAGCTTTCGAAATAGCCGAAGGTAAACCTAACTATTGGGTGCCTCAACAGTTCGAGAACCCTGCTAACCCTGAGGTACACGAGCGCACTACTGCTCAAGAAATCTTGCAATCCTTCCCCGATGGCTTTGATTATTTTATAACAGGAGTCGGTACTGGTGGACATATTTCTGGGGTATCCAAAGTGCTTAAACAACACTTCCCTCATCTTAAAACCATAGCCGTAGAACCTGAACTATCACCCGTACTCAGTGGAGGGGCAGCTGGTCCTCACCCTCTACAAGGGATAGGCGCTGGTTTTGTGCCAAAGAACTATGATGCGAAGCTTGTAGATGATATTCTATTAATAAGTAAAGATGAGGCTTTTGAATATGCCCGCAAGTTAGCGAAAGAAGAAGGTATTTTAGCTGGTATTTCTACGGGAGCTTCTTTGGCAGCCGTAGCCAAAGTACTCAAAAAAGACCCTAAAGCACGTGTCCTTACTGTAAACTATGATACAGGCGAACGTTATTGGTCAGTAGAAGGACTCTTCTAATATATAGAAAAAAGAGGCTACCCGATTAGGGTAGCCTCTTTTAGTTTTATAATGTTTCTTTTAGCCATTTGAAGAATGTTCTCTGCCATAAGAGTCCATTCTGAGGTTGTAATACCCAGTGGTTCTCATCAGGAAAATAAAGTAACTCACTTTTGATGCCTCTCAGTTGAGCTGCTGTAAAGGCTTGGAATCCCTGTTCTTCGGGTACTCGGTAGTCCTTCCCTCCGTGAATGATGAGAATAGGGGTGTCCCATTCTGTAATCTTCTCTATAGGATTGAACTCTTTATACGATTTTTGCGCTACAGCGTTCTTTTTATCCCAATAAGCACCTCCTATTTCGTTATTGTTGAAGAAGAGCTCTTCGGTAGTGCCATACATACTTTGTAAGTTGAATACTCCGCAATGGGCAATAAACGTCTTGAAACGTTTTTGGTGAATACCTGCTAAGTAGTAGATTGAATATCCTCCGTAGCTGGCACCTATAGCTCCCAATCGTTCTTTGTCTACATAAGGTTCCTTAGCAATATCATCAATAGCCGATAGGTAATCGCGCATCGGCTGTCCGCCCCAATCTCCGCTAATTTCCGCATTCCATTTTACTCCAAAACCTGGTAATCCTCTGCGGTTGGGAGCTATCACTATATAACCTTGTGAAGCCATTACTTGGAAGTTCCAACGGAAACTGTAAAACTGGCTCACAACAGATTGTGGTCCTCCTTGGCAGTAGAGTAGGGTAGGGTACTTCTTGTTAGGGTCAAAGTTGGGTGGGTAAATTACCCAAGCGTGCATTCTCTTGCCGTCAGTAGTTTTGATGATACGCTCCTTGATAGGACATTCAGCAATCCCTTTGTATAGCTCATCGTTAAAATGTGAAAGCTGTGATAGTGTTATGCGTCCTTTTTTCTCTTTTAAGTTGATAGTATACAGTTCAGCTGCGTGGTTCATATCCGTGCGCATCACCACCAATTGGTCACCTGCTTGTCCTACTATACTATTCACATCAAAAACGCCTTGTGTGAGTTGTCTTGGGGTGGTATCTTTACTAAAAGGAGATACTACAAACACTTGCTCTGTTCCTTGGGTAGCCGCAATTAGGTATATTTGCTTCCCATCATTGCTCCATCGGTAACTGAAAACAGTATTATCCCAGTTAGCTGTAAGGTTAATACGCTTGCCGTCCTTCAATATATAAAGGTCGTTTTTATCAGCTTCATTACCATCGTGTGCCATACTGAGCCACGCAAGTACGCCCTCTTTGCTATACTGAGGGTTGGTGTCATACCCCATCATTCCTTCGGTGAGGTTTGTTGTTTTTTTCGAGATGAGGTCGTACTCATAGATATCAGTATTAGTGCTCAGTACATAATCAGTGCCTACTTTGGCTTTGGTAACATAAAGTACCTTTTTACCGTCTAGACTCCATATATAATCCTCATCACCTCCAAAAGGTAACTGCGGACAGTAATAGGGCAGTCCTTCCATTATATCGGTTTGCTTACCATTACTATCTTCTATCATCACGTGATTGTAACTACCTTCATTCCACGTGTCCCAATGGCGGTGGTCTAAGCTACTGTATAGCTTCCCCGATGATTTTTCTAAGTCAGTATAGAAGTCTTTCCCTAAAACCGACTTTAATTTTACTTCCTTATGAGTCAATTTTAGGCTTTTATCGGTATTGTATTTAGCAGTGAGCTTTTCTACCTCTTCTTTGCTTATAGGAATGGGTACACCTCCTTTTACGGCAAGTTTATAGTATTCTTTGTTAAAAGTATTTTCCTTTATATTTGGAGTACTCACACTCACCAATACATATTGCTGGTCGGGGGTAATACCTATACCATTCACACGATGTAGTTCCCATAGTTTTTCGGGGGTGAGAGGTTGTTGTGCTTGTATGCTATTAAATGCCATAACCGAAGCTAAAATAATAAGATGTTTTTTCATTCCTTAACAAATAAGGCAACAAGCCTTCCTAATAATTTTACAATAAATTGGTAACTCTCTACCAAAAAAGCTCTGATTTCTTTTAATACAAAAGCAATCCCTGATTTGATAACAGGTTTTATGCGGTTGTAAATAAACGATAACCATACGCACACGGCTATAAAGGCAGGCGCTCCCAATACCACTTGATAAGGTTTCAACTGCCCTCCGAAGTGCTGTATAAGCCCGTGTGAGGTAATACTACCATATATGATAAAGCAGTGTATAACGTAAATCGATAGGGTGTTTTGCCCAATAGTTTTAATCAGTTGTGAAGTAATCACATTGCGCATTAGGGCAAAGAAACCAAACACGAGTAACACATTCCCCAAACGTAAATAAGCAAAATCCTGCATTAGTCGCTCAAAAAATGGCGAATGGTTAATATAGAACAGTTGTTCTATCATAAAGTGAAAACCCCACAACAAGAATGCTCCTACGCTTAGAAATAGCAGAATAGCATTGCGGTATAGGTGAGGGTGATTTTTATATCGCTGAAATAGATATCCCATAAACCCTCCAAACGACACATAGCCAAACCAAGGAAAAATAGGAAAGAAACTACCGTGTGCACGAGTTAGGTAATTAGCAATCGGCAAGGGTAGTGAATCAAAGCGCAAATCCTTGTAAAAAGGCTCAAAAGTGAACGCCAGTAGGGTAGCGGTGAGCAATATCGTAGGCATTACCCACGACTTGTGGTTATATGAAAGTAAGTAAGTAGCGATGAGCAACAAGAGTGAAAGCCCAATACAGTGCAGTACATCTACACTTTGGAAACTCATACGCAAGAAGTAAGCAATACCGATGAGCATCAGTCCACGCCTAATACCTTTCTTCACGCGAGGGTTATTCCAGCCTATTTTGGTTGCATCACTTTCTTTTACCAATAAAAAAGTGAAGATAAACCCCGAAACAGTGAAGAACACAGGAGCGGTAATACCAGTACAGTAGTGCCATAGCCAGTATATAAAGTTATTTTCGTCGCGGTAGCGGTCAGCAAGTAGTCCATTTATAAAGTGCCCTTGTAGCATCATACAGATAGCAAAGGCGCGAATCACATCTATGAAGTCAAGTCTGAATTTCTTTATTTTTTCCATAATCTTAATATCATAAAGAGAGTGCAAAGGTACAAAATAAATAACAATTAGCAAGTAATAGTTAAGAACTAACTAAGGAAAACGTACGAAATTCAATAAGTAAAGAAGTGAGGCTTACGTCATTATGAATTAAACAAAAATTGAGGTTTTTCCTTGTGTGAAAGGTTTTAGCAAAGTATTTTAGGTAGCTTACTACCGATTTTTTTAAAATTTTGAAACTAATTTATTTCAATTTCTGTTTCTTCTTTTTAAAACGAAATTTTATGTGTTTGGCTTAATAATATCAAAAAGCAACGAGCAATGTTAGCTCTTTTATAATAAAAGAACTTTGCCAAAGTTTCAATAGCTTGTTGTGCTACAACCTTTGGCAAAGTTTTATTACTGATAATCAGTTGTTTTTATCTATTGAGAGGGAGCAACCATTAAAGAGGCATTGGGCGTTCTTTCTTCTTCACAGCTCCTACTATAGCCGAGATAATAACCCCTCCAATGGCAGAGCCCAATATCGATGAAAAGAATGTCCATACCACAGAAGGCTTGCTTTGAAGTGTTTTTTCGCGAAGCTCTTCCATTTGCTCTTCACTGAAATTAGAGGTAAAGGCACTCATTTTTTCCATTGTAACCTCTACTACTTTTTCATAATAGTTAGGGTCAATAACAGTAGTGTAGATTACACTGTAAATAGCAGCGATTACCCCTCCCACGAGAGCGGTTACTACCCCCACTTTAATAGCTTCACCTACAGTTAAGAAACCGTCGTTAGCCGTTTTGTACTGGTGAACAGCCATCACGATAAAAACTACACAGATAGCTAAATTCAATAGCCAAGTGATAGCACCTATCAAAAAACTTCCAGTGTACAAAAGGTTAGTTACGTACAGCAATACGCTTAAAACTACACAAGCAACCCCTAATAAAATACCGTTTCTAAGTGCAATACTTAGGAAATTTACATTTTTTGTTTCCATAAACATTGAATATTTAAGTTAATGCCACAAAAGTAGAAAAAATATTAATACGTGCAATGAAAAATTTTAATTTTTCTTCTTTTTTTCTCACCCTGGAAATCCCCTTGTATAAATCATTTCTTATAAACACCAGTTCTACAACAAATTATCTTCTGCTCTCAATGTTATCTTCGTTTTAGTATTATGAACTTTGCCAAGATTTAACTTTGGCAAAGTAGGAGTCCTCCAATAACCTTCTTTTTATCTCTGTTTTAACGTTAACTTACCTTCATCTTTCCTTCGTTGATTGTTCGTCTTTTCTTCGTTCTTTGTTCGTCTTTTGTTTGTCTTTTCTTCGTTCTTTGTTCGTCTTTTGTTCGTCTTTTGTTCGTTCATTCTTTATCTGCCCGTGCGGCTCGCACCGTCTTTTGTTCGTCTCACTTTTCCGTTACTACACTCCCTCTCCTTGGGAGTAGTCTCCGAAAAGGAGAGTATGTGATTGGGGAGAGGATATTTTGTTCCTCTTTTCTCTATCTGCCCGTGCAACTCGCACCGTCTTTTATTCATTGTAGACCTACTGTAGAGCCACTGTAGAGCCACTGTAGAGCCACTGTAGAGCCATTGTAGAGCCACTGTAGAGCCACTGTAGAGCCACTGAAAAGTCTCTCATTGTTCAATTATCCTATAAGCTTTATATAATCCTCTCCCAATTTCACCATTAACCATTAATCATTAACCATTAACCATTAATCATTAATCATTAACCATTAACCATTCATCATTAACCATTCATCATTAACCATTAATCATTAATCATTAATCATTAACCATTTTTTTGTCTTTTACTTCTTAAAAACATAGATTTTTCTTATTATAGTTGTACATTAAAAAAAAAGTCGTACTTTTGTCGGTTAATAAATGTCTTTTTTACGCACTAAAATACTCAAAATGAAGTCAAACAAAGTAACTCTTAAAGTTATTGTGAGCTATGTATTGCTCATCTGCGTGTCTATTGTAGCAGGATATGTAGTCTATAAAGAAATACAAAAACTCTCACACCAAGAAGAAATTAACCAGCAAGACAGAAATAAAATTATCCAAATTAGCAAGATACTCACCCTGATGAACGATACCGAAAGCGCAGGAAGGGTTGCTATACGTACCGATGATAGAGAAGCACTTCAAGTTTTCTTAGAAAAAAATGTTACTTTACAGAATGAGGTACTAAAATTTCGTCGTGATATTACTTCCGAAAGACAGCTCTTAACCCTCGATACTATTACTTCTTTGCTAAATCTTAAAAGTGAAAACTTGCAGGAGTTAAAAGCTTTTCAAGAAAGCGATAGTACTTCTATCATTATTCGCAGTGCCATCAGTAAGCTCTCAAGTTTGGAACCTTATTTAGGTTATGAAGTATATAACAAAACCTATTCCCGACGTAAAAATAGAGAATATACCCCTGTTCCCGCTACTGATATTGCTTCTATCTTAAAGAAATATAAGAACATCAAGATTCCAAAGACGTTCAAAAATACCAAATTCGATAAGGTAGTAATGGAAACGCTTACCTTGCTCAATAAGGTAAATGAAGATACGCAAGAATCTAAAAGCCAAATTAATGAGCGAATGCAAAGCCTTTGGCAAAACGATGTGCGTTTATCTCAAAAACTTGACGACCTACTACATAATTTTGAAGAAGAGGTATTGGCTAATTCACAAAAACTAAGTCAAGAGCGTCGAGCTATTTTTGAGAATAGTAAAAACCTATTGATGTTAGCTTTTTTGGTAGCTTTGGGCATTATTGCCATTTCTTCTATTGTGATTATCAATGATTTTGTTACCTCTCAACGTTATCGTCGTAAACTCGAAACCGCTAACCGGAAATCGTATAACCTACTGAAAAACCGTGAGCAACTCATTTCTATGGTAAGCCACGATTTGCGTACTCCATTGAGTTCTATTGTGGGATATTCCGAATTGCTTAGCAAACAGAAAATCTCCGATAAGGGTAAGAATTATCTTTCACATATCAAGTATTCATCAGAATATATATCTAAATTAGTAGATGAACTATTAGATTATACTCGTATCGAGGCAGGAAAAATATCTGTTGAAAAAGTTCCTTTCAATACCGCCGAAATTATTGATGAGGTAGCCAATAATGTGAAGTCAGCTTATAAAACTAAGGAAATAAACCTTACCTTTACTTTTTCCGAAACGGTAAATAATCTAAACTTTTCAAGTGATGCTTATCGTGTGAAGCAGATATTGTATAACCTCATTTCTAATGCCTTTAAGTTTACCGAACGCGGGAACGTACACATACAAGCCGATGCACGTCCGTTAAGCAACGATGTGTATGAAATAGGTATTGCCGTTACCGATACGGGTATTGGTATAAAGAAAGAACAGCAACAACACATCTTTGATGAGTTTACTCAAGCCAACGATGAGATTTCTAAGCGTTATGGAGGTTCTGGTTTAGGCTTGCATATCTCTCAAAAATTAGCACATTTGCTCAGAGGTAAGATATATTTAGAGAGTAACGAAGGCAAGGGCAGTACCTTTACCTTACGCTTCTTAGCTGAAAAAGTAGTAGAGCGTACCAAAGCACCTCAAATTATAACCTCAAACAAGCCCGCCAATAAGATTACAATTATAGTAATTGATGACGATTTCTCTATACTTAGTCTCATTGAAGAACTGTTAAAGCAGAAAAATATTAACGCTATTACGTTTAACAATGGTAGAGATGCGTTTACTCAAATGACTAACCATAATTTCGACTTGGTAATTACCGATATACAATTGCCCGAAATGAATGGCTTCCACTTTGTAACGCTCTTCAATGAACAGTATAAGAACAACCCGCTTCCTGTATTAGCCATTACAGGCAGACGCGACGTGCCCGAAAGTTTTTATATGAAGAGTGGCTTCTCCGGTATCCTTCCTAAACCCTTTACTCCTGAGCAGTTTTATGAGAAACTAAAAGTCTTTTTCCCTAAGCTCGACGCCAAAGTAGAACAAAAGACAATTATCTTAACCGATAATGTTACCACAGGAGGATATACTCCTGAGGTATTGGAGAACTTTATGGGAGATGATATAGAAGGTATTGTTAATATTTATCAACATTTCTTAGCCGAAACAGATACTAACTTCGAAAACTTAAAAATCTATGTTGATAATAAGGATTACAAAGGTATTAAGGCAATAGCTCATAAAATGACTAGTATGTTCGCACAGATAAATGCCAAGCGTGAATCCGAAATACTTATCTACTTAAATAAGGTAACTAATGAAAGCATTTCAGATTTACATTCTCAAATTCATAAGTTAGAACAGCTGTTTAACAATGAATGCAAACCAGCTATTGAAAGTTATTTAAAGAAAATAATGCAATAAGTTAAATATAATAAGTAATAATATTTTAGAATTAAAACCCACCATACTATGATTAAAGAATCTGAACTTATCTTGAATCCCGATGGTAGTATTTACCACATCAATTTGCGACCTGAACAAGTAGCCGATACCATTATTTTGGTAGGCGACCCTAATCGTGTGCCTCGTGTGAGTGCTTATTTTGACAATATAGAATTTAGCACCCAAAAACGCGAATTCTGCACCCATACAGGTACTTATAAAGGCAAACGCCTTACTGTAATTTCTACGGGTATAGGTCCTGATAATATCGACATTGTGATCAACGAGCTCGATGCCCTTGCCAATATTGATTTGAACACCCGTAAGCCCAAAGAACAGCTCACCTCGCTCAATATAGTGCGTTTCGGTACCTCTGGCTCTCTACAAGCCGATATACCCGTAGATAGTTTTGTGCTATCTTCTCACGGATTGGGTATGGACAATATGTTCCACTCGTATAAAGATAGTCCTAAGGTACGTGAACTCGCTATGGAAGAGGCTTTTATCGCTCATACAGGTTGGAATCCTCTCAAAGGTCGCCCTTATATCATCGCTTGCGGACAGGAACTCAAAAAACGCCTCCTCACCGATAGAGTGTTTGAAGGTATTACAGGAACTGCTCCAGGCTTCTACGGTCCTCAAGGACGCGTATTGCGCTTACCAGTGCAAGACCCTGACCTCAATGATAAACTACACAGTTTTAATCATAATGGGCATCGTATGACGAACCTCGAAATGGAAACCTCAGCTATCTATGGGCTTTCTAAACTCTTAGGACACCAAGCTGTTTCACTCAATGCTATCATTGCCAATCGCCCTACAGGTACTTTCACCAAGGATACTAAAAAAGTAGTAGAAGATTTGATAGTATATGGTTTAGAACAATTGGCAAAATAGTCGCTATATAAAAAGTGAATATGACACCTCTCACAGGTCAAGAACTCCACAATTTAGCGATGAACATTGTAGGTGAAGCCTTACAAAAGGAACTACAATGGGAATTCCTATTGGTAAATAGTGAACTCAAGCGCGACCCTCAGTTTGTGTGTGTAGATAAAAACAACCAAAAGTACTTCATCATTGTGCGGGCTGTGCCTTATGGCGACGACCCTACCGAGTATGATATCGTATTTATGGAAGTGGTGCGCAAACACGCCGAAAAACACAATGCTCGCACTTTCTACGCTGGTGTAGGGCTTAGCAATGTAACAGATGAAACCCTCCCTCTATATAAAGATGAACCTTATAAACTCAACTTTCAAGGGCTTATCGAAATTTGCTAATTGATAAATTATTCGTATTTTTGCCACTCAAAATAAACTAAGTAACTAATGAAAATAGATGAATCATTGAACGTACATAGTAGCTTACTACAACTCATTGGTAATACGCCTCTTTTGGAATTACATAAAATTACCAAAGGGCTCAAAGGGCGTTATTTTGCTAAACTCGAAGCTTTCAATGTGGGTCATTCTGCTAAGGATAGGGTGGCTAAGTACATTGTAGAAGATGCCGAACGTAAGGGATTACTTAAACCAGGTAGTACCATCGTAGAAACTAGCTCTGGCAATACAGGCTACAGTTTGGCGATGATAAGTGCCCTAAGAGGCTACCGCTGTATCATTGCAATTAGCGATAAATCTTCTCACGACAAAGTGGAAATGCTACAAGCTTTAGGAGCTGAAGTGCATTTGTGTCCTTCAAATGTTGCTCCCGATGATCCTCGTTCTTATTACGAGGTAGCCAAACGCATACACAGCGAAATCCCCGATTCAATTTACATCAATCAGTATTTTAATCCACTAAACCCAGAATCTCATTACCAGACAGGTCGTGAGATATGGGAACAAACACAAGGCGAGATTACTCACGTGGTGGTATGTAGTGGAACAGGCGGTACCATTTCAGGTATTGCTCACTACCTAAAAGAGCAAAACCCAAGAGTGCAAGTATTAGGGGTAGATGCATATGGTTCGGCTATCAAAAAGTACCACGAGACACGAGAGTTTGACCCTGCCGAGGTATATCCATACAAGATAGAAGGAATAGGTAAAAACTTGATTCCTACTGCTACTGATTTTGATGTTATTGATGAGTTCATCAAAGTAACCGATAAAGATGCGGCACTCACCGCTCGTGAATTGGCACGTACTGAAGGACTTTTTATGGGTTATACCAGTGGGGCTGCTATGCAAGCGGTAAAACAATATGCTGAGGCAGGTAAATTCGAGGAAAATAGTATTGTAGTTGCCCTCCTCGCCGATCACGGTTCACGTTATATGAACAAAATCTACAGCGACGACTGGATGAAAAAACAAGGATTTATTGACTAACAATTATCAATTAACAAAATAAGATAAAGAACGAATGAAAGATTTATTTGAGCATATTTATGCAAATAAAGGAAGTATAGGGCGTTGGTCTGACCACGCCGAGGGGTATTATGTATTCCCTAAATTAGAAGGTGAATTAGGTCCTCATATGAAATTCCAAGGGAAAGAAATCCTAAACTGGAGTATTAACGACTATTTAGGGCTTGCCAATCATCCTGAAGTGCGCAAAGTAGATGCCGAAGCAGCTGCCGAGTATGGTGCAGCTTACCCTATGGGGGCTCGTATGATGAGTGGGCATACTACAATGCACGAAGAACTCGAAAAACGTTTAGCCAAATTTGTACACAAAGAAGCATCTTATTTGCTCAACTTCGGTTACCAAGGAATGGTATCTATCATTGATGCTTTGGTAACTAAGAATGACGTTATCGTGTACGATGTCGATTCACACGCTTGTATCATCGATGGGGTACGCTTGCATTTTGGTAAACGCTATACCTATCAACACAACGATATGGAGAGCTTTGAGAAAAACTTAGAGCGTGCTGCCAAATTAGCTGAAACTACAGGAGGCGGTATCTTGGTGATTTCAGAAGGTGTTTTCGGGATGCGTGGCGAACAAGGCAAACTTAAAGAAATCGTAGCCCTTAAAAAGAAATATCCTTTCCGCCTTTTAGTAGACGATGCTCACGGTTTTGGTACCTTAGGTCCTCGTGGTGAAGGAACAGGAGTTCACCAAGGAGTACAAGATGAAATTGATGTCTATTTCTCTACTTTTGCCAAATCAATGGCTGGTATTGGGGCTTTTGTAGCTGGAAATGCCAAAGTAGTAGATTATCTTAAATATAACCTCCGCTCTCAAATGTTTGCTAAATCACTTCCAATGATTTATGTAAAAGGTGCTTTGAAACGTTTGGAAATGATGGAAACAATGCCAGAACTACAACAAAAGTTATGGGATAACGTAAATCGTTTGCAAAACGGACTTAAAGAGCGTGGATTCAATATCGGTAATACCAATACTTGCGTAACGCCTGTATTCTTGCACGGTAGTATTCCAGAAGCAATGGCTATGGTAAACGATCTACGCGAGCACTACGGTATTTTCCTTTCTATTGTAGTTTATCCTGTGATTCCAAAAGGAATGATACTCTTGCGTATTATCCCTACCGCTTCACATAGTAAAGAAGATATCGACCGTACTTTGGAAGCATTCTCAGCGATTCGTGAGAAACTCGAAACAGGCGTATACCGCGCTATGAATGCTGAACTTACTAAAGAAATGGGAGATATGTAATTAATTATTAATTGAAAAAAATACTTTGCCAAAGTGAGATAGCTTATTGTGCTACAACCAACTTTGGCAAAGTTTTTGTGTATCTCCACCTTGTTCATTATTAATTGCTAATCGTTAATTGTTAATTGTCATCCCTACATATAACGAAATTGAGAATATAGAAGCTATCATAAAGGCAGTATTTGCCCAAAGTGATAAGTTTCATATCCTCATTGTAGACGACAATTCTCCTGATGGTACTGTCGATAAGGTACGCGAATTACAAAATATTTACCCTAACCAACTTTTTTTAGAGGTACGCACAGAGAAAAAGGGCTTAGGAACAGCTTATATTCACGGTTTTGAATGGGCATTAGCACGCGACTATGAATATATTTTTGAGATGGATGCCGATTTTTCTCATAACCCCACTGACCTCTTACGACTTTATGAGGCTTGTCAGCAAGGTGCTGATGTTGCGATTGGGTCGCGTTATGTAAAAGGTGTGAATGTAGTGAATTGGCCTTTGCAACGCATCTTGTTGTCCTATGGGGCTTCTATCTATGTGAGGGTGATTACAGGAATGAAAATCAAAGATCCTACTGCTGGCTTTGTGTGTTACCACCGAAGAGTATTAGAGAGCATCGACCTGAATACTATCCGATTTATAGGCTATGCCTTTCAAATAGAAATGAAGTATCGTGCTTACCTCAAGAAGTTTAAAATCACTGAAGTACCTATCATCTTTACCGATAGAATTAAAGGAAAATCAAAAATGAATAAAAGCATTATCCGTGAAGCTATCTTTGGCGTTATCGGAATGCGATTTAAAAAATAAATCAGCATAAAAAATATGGAATTTATAGGAAAAAGGTTTAAAAGCTTGCAGTACGTGTTTCAAGGGGTATTCTATTTAGTGAAGAATGAGCCCCCTGTGATAGTACATATCCTCATCTCTTTAGCTTGGGTAATTTTGGGCTTTTGTTTTGGTATTACTACTAACGAATGGATTATACAGCTTTTGTGTATAGGGTTAGTACTTTCGGTTGAAGGTCTCAATACAGCCGTTGAGAAACTCTGCGACTTCATCCACCCCGATCATCATAAAACTATTGGGATTATCAAAGATGTAGCTGCTGGAAGTGTAGGCTTCGCTGTGATACCTGTAAGCATTGTGCTCTGTATCATCTATTATCCTTATGTAATGGAACTCTTTTAATTTTTACTATGAAAGATATAGTAAAAGGGTATTTAGCAGCTTTTATTTCGGCGGTTACTTATGGTATGATTCCGCTGTTTATGATTCCTATCAAACAACAAGGTTTTTCAGTAGATGCGGCACTTTTCTATCGTTTCATTACAACAAGTCTCTTTATTATGGGGTATCTTTTCTACCGAAAGGAAACACTGCATATTACCCCGCGTGAAGTGTTTATCTTCCTTATTTTAGGATTGTTGTACGCCCTTTCAGCTGAATTTCTCTTTCTTGCCTACGATTTGCTCTCCCCAGGAATTGCTTCTACTATATTTTTTATGTATCCGCTTATAGTAGCACTTGCCTTGGGTATTTTCTTCAAAGAACATATTACTTTTCCTACGATTTTAGCACTTTTTATTGTATTAATAGGCGTTTTCTTACTCAGTGTAAAAGATGTAACAAACTTTTCAATCAACTATGTAGGGGCAGGAGTATCATTACTTGGGGCAGTTTCGTATGCACTCTATATGCTCATTGTCAATAAGTCTAAAATATCGGCTTCAGGAATAAAAGTATCGTTTTATTCTACTTTATTTTCTTCAGTTTATTTTCTTGTAAAACTATGGGTTATAGGTACACCTCTTCCTATCCCCGAAGTAAAGATGTGTTTACTACTCACAAGTTTCGGTATAGTAACTACTTTGTTTTCTATCATCACCCTTATTTATGCTATCAGAATGATAGGTTCAACTCCTACGGCTATTATTGGGGTAATGGAACCCATTGTAGCAGTAGCTATCAGTATTTGGATATTTCAACAAGAAAGCCTTACTACAAACCTCATTATAGGAGTGCTACTCATTATTATTGCGGTAATGATAGATATTTTAAAAAGAAAAAAGTAGAGATACAATGTAACTCTACTTTTATAATATTCTTACTTTACTTCTGTACCATTAGTAATTCCATCGGCATCAGGATTGATGAAGGTGTATTTGCCTTCGGAATTTTCTACCATTAGTATCATTCCTTGGCTTTCTACACCGCGTAGTTTGCGCGGAGCAAGGTTTACCAATACAGTTACCTTTTTACCTATAATCTCTTCAGGAGCAAAACTTTGTGCTATACCCGAAACAATAGTGCGTTTATCAATACCTGTATCTACTTTTAAAACGAGAAGTTTATCTGCCTTAGGCATCTTTTCAGCTTCCAAGATAGTACCAATGCGAATATCCATCTTTGCAAAATCATCGTAACTGATGAGCTCTTTTTGTGGAGCTACTTCAGTTTCAGTATTGGCTTGCGCTTCTTGCTTATTAGCTAATTTGGTATTCTCTAAACGCTGTAATTGCTTTTCGATAGTGGCATCTTCAATTTTTTCAAAAAGAAGTCCCGCAATACCTATGCGATGTCCTGTTTTGAGGAGCTCAGTAGCATTTGTTTTTAGGTTCTCCCAAGTGATAGACCCCAATTGCAACATACGTTTGAGTTTCTCGGAAGTGAAAGGTAAGAAAGGTTCGCTGGCAACAGCCAAAGCAGTGGCAATCTGTAAAGCGACGTACATTACTGTTTTTACGCGCTCAGGGTCGGTTTTGATGAGTTTCCAAGGCTCTTCATCAGCTAAATATTTATTGCCTAAGCGCGCCATATTCATCAGTTCTTGTTGAGCTTCACGAAAACGGTAGCGCTCTAACGATTGTTCTATCTTCTCGGTAAGTTCTGTGATTTGGCGAAGCGTTTCGGTGTCTATGTCGTTGAATTCTCCTGCTGCAGGCACTGCTCCTTCGTAATATTTCTGCGTTAGCACCGCTACTCTGTTAATGAAATTTCCAAAGATAGCCACAAGTTCGTTGTTGTTACGCGCTTGGAAGTCTTTCCAAGTAAAGTCGTTGTCTTTGGTTTCCGGAGCGTTAGCGGTAAGAACATAACGCAATACATCTTGCTGATTAGGAAAATCTTGCAAGTACTCGTGTAACCACACAGCCCAGTTTTTGGAGGTAGAGAGCTTGTTGCCTTCTAAGTTTAGGAACTCATTAGCAGGCACATTTGCAGGCAGTATAAAGCTACCTTCAGCTTTGAGCATTGCTGGGAAGATAATGCAATGGAATACGATATTGTCTTTCCCGATGAAATGTACCAATTGGGTATCACTGTCTTGCCAATAAGGACGCCAGTCTTTGCCTTCGCGTTCAGCCCACTCTTTAGTAGAAGAAATATAACCGATAGGCGCATCGAACCACACGTAGAGTACTTTGCCTTCAGCGCCTTCTACGGGTACGGGAATTCCCCAATCGAGGTCGCGAGTTACAGCACGCGGTTTGAGTTCGTCGTCTAACCAACTTTTCACCTGCCCATATACATTAGGTTTCCAATCGGATTTGTGACCTTCTAATATCCATTTTTCCAAAAACTCTTGGTAGCGATTGAGGGGTAAAAACCAGTGTTTGGTAGCTTTTAACGTAGGTTTGCTTCCTGTGATTGACGATTTAGGGTCGATGAGGTCGGTAGCGTTGAGTGAACTACCACAACGCTCACATTGGTCGCCGTAAGCCTCGGGATTGCCACATTTTGGACAAGTACCAATCACAAAGCGGTCGGCAAGGAATTGGTGAGCTTCTTCATCATAGAGTTGTTCGGATATTTCTTCGATAAAATCACCTTGTTCATATAGTTTTTTGAAGAAATCGGAAGCTGTTTGATGATGAATGGGAGCAGAAGTACGCGAATAGTTGTCGAATGAAATGCCAAAATCGGCAAACGATTGCTTGATAATCGCGTGGTATTTATCGATAATAGCCTGTGGGGTAGTATCTTCTTTTTTGGCTTTGATAGAGATGGCTACTCCGTGTTCATCGCTTCCGCAAATAAAGGCTACATCGTTGTTTTTTAAGCGTTGATAACGTGCAAAAATATCAGCTGGCACATATACTCCCGCCAAATGACCGATGTGAATAGGTCCATTGGTATAGGGTAGGGCTGCCGTAATGGTATAACGTTTAGACATTTTTTGAGTTTTGAATTATATATTTTGGGTGGCAAAGGTACGAATAAAAGTGAAAAGTAAAAAGTGAAAAGTGAAAAAGTATATTCTACGAGTGCGACCGACACGGGCAGATGGGGAAAAGACGAATAAAATATCCTCTCCCCAACCCTCTCCGAAGGAGAGGGAGTGTAGCAACGGAAAAAGTGAGACAAAAAATGAACGAACAAAAGACGGAGCGAGCCGCACGGGCAGATGGAGAAAAGACGAACAAAAGATGAACAAAAGATGAACAAAAGACGAACAAAAGACGAACAAAAGACGAACAAAAGACGAACAAAAGACGAACAAAAGACGAACAATGAACGAAGAAAGGATGGGGATAAAGTGAATCTAACGCAAAGATAAGTTGGAGCAAATTTAATGTACTTGGTTCAGAAAAGTATTAAAAATTTGCTCAAATAAAAAAATAAACCATATCTTTGCCTAATGAATATTTGGAGGCAAGTCGATTTTTAATAATCTTGAACAGAACTGATGAAAAAACTCAAATTTCCTACCCCTTACACCGTACTGATGCTGGTGATAGTGTTGGCTGCGAGCCTTACTTTTTTGTTGCCATCGGGGTCATATAGCACTTTGCAATATGATAAGCAACAAGACTCTTTTGTGATACACACTGCAAATAATTCTTATATTGTACCTGCTACTCAAGAACAACTCGACGGCTTGGGTATTCATATTCAGTTGAGCAAATTTAAAGATGAAAAAATTAAGAAACCTATTTCGATACCTAATACTTATGTGCAGAGTGTACCTCACCCGCAAGGAGCTAAATCTGTACTTTTTGCACCTATACGAGGAATCTACGACAGTATAGAGGTGATTCTCTTCGTACTCATATTAGGGGGCTTTATAGGGGTATTCAACAGTTCGGGAGCACTGAATATGGGCGTAGGCTATTTGGCACACCGACTCAAAGGGCGCGAGGGTATCCTTATCATTCTGCTCACTACCCTGTTGGCGCTGGGTGGCACTTCCTTTGGATTAGCTGAAGAGACACTTGCTTTCTACCCTATGTTAGTGCCTATTTTTTTAGCAGCGGGCTACGACCTAATGGTACCCTTAGCAGTGATTTACATAGGTTCAAATGTGGGCTCTATGACATCGACTACCAATCCGTTTGCGGTGATTATTGCCTCAGATGCCGCCGGAGTAGATTGGACGTCAGGGCTTAGCGTACGTGTGATAGCCTTAGCGGTATGTGTACTGATAAGCATTATTTATATTATTCGTTATGCCGAGAAAGTACGCAAACACCCCGAAAAGTCAATTGTGTATGGAGTAGTCCTCCCTGAAATCTACAGTGCTAATGCCCCAGAAAAGACCACTTCCTTAGAGCTTTCTACTAAAATAGAGCTCTTAGTATTTGCGCTCTCGTTTATAGTGATGATTGTAGGTGTGTCGCAATGGGAATGGTGGTTTCAAGAGATGACAGCTCTCTTCTTGGTAGCTGCTGTTGTGATTGCTATCTTACAACGTAGTAGTGAACAACAGTTTATTAGTCAGTTTATGGCAGGAGCACGCGATTTGCTGAGCGTAGCCTTTATCATAGGGATAGCCAGAGGGGTATCGTTTATACTGAACGACGGACAAATATCGGGTACGATTTTGCATTACGCCACTGACCTTGTGCAAGGAATGTCGCCAATGGTCTTTTTGCCAATGCTAATGTTAGTATTTGGTGTACTGAGTTTATTTATAGCTTCTTCCTCAGGAATGGCGGTACTCACGATGCCTATCATAGGGTCACTGGCTTCGGTTGTAGGAGTAGAAGGGCATAGTGTGGTGAGTGCTTATCTTTTTGGAATGGGTATTATGGGGCTTATCACCCCTACGGGACTTATCTTACCTTCACTGGCAATGGTGAATATTAACTACAAACAATGGTTGCAGTTTTGTATGCCATTGGTGATTATCTTTGCAGTAGTACTCACTATCTTATTGTGGATTTAAAATATAAAACTTATGAATATCACTTTTATTATTATTCTTCTTGCGACTATAGCAATGAGTTATTATGGATTTAACAATCCTACTTTTTTCAACCGTTATAAGTTTAATGTAGGAGCAGTGCAAAAGGGCGATTATGTGCGATTGGTATCCTCGGGCTTCTTGCACGCCAACTGGGAACACCTCATTTTTAATATGATTTCACTCTACTTCTTTCAAGATGTGATTATCGGTTCTATGGGGAACCTACTATTCTTGCTTATCTATTTTGGTTCAATGCTACTAGGGAGTGTGTTTAGTTTGTACATTTACAAAAAACAGCCCTATTACTCCGCCATAGGGGCTTCGGGAGCTGTATCGGGGATTATTTTTGCAGCTATTGCTCTATATCCTACAGCATTAAGTGTAAACTTCTTGCCAGGATGGCTCTTTGGAGCATTGTATTTTGGGTATTCGGTATTTATGATGTTCAACCCACAACAAGGAGATAATTTAGGGCACGCAGCTCATTTAGGTGGGGCACTCTTTGGCTTGGCAGTAGTAATAGTCTACGCTCCTGAGGTAGTGATACGCCACGCTTTCTATTTGGGAATAATGGCATTGCCTTTGGGCTATATGGGAGTGCGATTGTTAAAAAAATGAGGAAATTAGCAAATTAGCAAATCATTATGAGTTATCTACAAGAAGTTATTACTGATGTTTTAGAAAACTATTCTGATAAGATAGAGCGTCTTGTGTTTGTTACTACGGGTAAACGCCCTGCACTCTTCCTCAAAAAACACTTTGCCGAGCAGATAAAGCACGCTACCATTGCCCCTGAGTTCATCGGCATAGCCGACCTATTTACGCGTATTTCGGACCTGCAACCTATCAGCAATTTGCCTTTGCTCTTCGAGTTTTACGATTGTTATGTAAAAACTTGTAAAGATACCCCCGATAGCTTTGAAGAGTTCCTCAGCTGGGGACAAACGGCTCTCAAAGATTTTAGTGAAATCGACCAATATTTGGTAAATCCCGATAAGATATTCCCTTATATTCACGCTCTCAAAGAAGTAGAACATTGGTCGGGTATGGACGAACTTAGCGAGATGCAGAAGAAACACTTAGCATTTTGGAACAGCCTCGGCGATTACTATTTTGCTCTCAACAGTAAACTCACCGAAATGGGTAAAGGTTATGGCGGTTTCATCGCTAAAAAAGCTGTAGAAGAACTCCCAAAATACCTGCAAACACACAGCAATAGCATTCATATATTCGTCGGTTTCAACGCCCTTTCCAAAGCCGAACAGAAAGTTATACAATCTATATTAATGGATTTAGGTGGCGAAATTTATTGGGACGGCGATACTTATTTTTTAAACAATCCTGCCCACGATGCGGGATTCTTCTTGCGTAAATATATAAACAGTTGGCGTTATTACCAAACCCATAAACCTAAGTTTATACAAAGCAACTACGAAAAAGACAAAGAACTCTATCTCACGGGAGTGCCCAAAAGCATCAATCAGGCACATAGTGTAGCCGAACTGCTCAAAAATACCCCTGCCAAAGCATTGGAAAAAACCGCCCTCATCATCGCTGATGAGAATTTGCTCATACCTGTACTACAAGCCGTACAACCCAAAACAAGTGTGAACATCACTATGGGTTACCCTTTGCAACAAACGCCTCTCAACGACCTTTTTGTCGCCTATTTCCGCTTGCATCTTTCCAAGAGTTTTTACCATAAAGATATACTGAACCTGCTCTCTCAACCTTTCTTACACACCTTGCTAAAAGAAGAAGAGGTGCGCCATATTTCGCAGTATATCAAAACGCACAACCTCACCTATATCACCCGTAAAAAGCTATTCGAGTCGGTAGATGATACTGAACACGAGATGCTCACTTTACTATTCCCCGATGCCAAAGGCAAAGCACTCATCATTACCCTTATCGACAATGCTATTACGCTTATCTATCGCCTAAAAGCACAAATCAACCCTAAGAGCAATACTCACCTACTCACTCAAGAGTATGCTTATCGCTTCTTCCAGTTATTCAATCAGTTGAAGCAGTTGCAAGAGCAGTACAACTATATCGATTCGGTGAAAACGCTCTATCATTTTTACTTAGATGTATTACAGAAGAGTTCGCTCAATTTCCGCGGTGAGCCTTTGGAAGGCTTGCAAGTGATGGGGGTACTGGAAAGCCGTAGTTTGGATTTTGAGCGCGTGATTATCACTTCGGTAAACGAAGGCGTATTACCCTTAGGCAAAAGCGACAACTCTCTGATTCCTTACGATGTGAAGTACGAACTGGAATTGCCCACCTACAAAGAGCGTGATGCGGTGTACAGTTACAACTTCTACCGTATTTTACAGCGCGCCAAACAAGTACACCTATTCTACGATACCGAGATGAATAGTCTGAAAAGTAAGGAAAAAAGTAGGTTTATCCTCCAATTGTTGGCAGAGAAAATTCCCACCCACAAGGTGATACACCAAATAAAAGCCCCTGAGGTATATCCTGCTGTGTTGCGACCTCTTAACATCAAAAAAACAACCTCTGTAATCGATGCACTAAAGGCACTTGCCGAGAAAGGCATTTCACCTTCAGCACTAACTACCTATATCCGCAATCCACTCACTTTCTATGAGCAACAAGTACTACAGGTATACGAAGAAAAAGAGGTAGAAGAAACTGTTGAAGCCCGTACTTTTGGAAATATCGTACACGGAACTTTAGAAGATTTGTATACACCTTTCTTAAACGAAATACTCACCGAAGAGCACATCAAAAAAATGTACCCTTTGGTACTCCCTACTATCGAAAAACGCTTTGAGGAAGAATATAGAAGCACTGATTTTAGGACGGGTAAAAACTGGCTTATTTTCAATGTAATAGAGAAATATGTGCGTAGTTTTTTAACTTTAGAACTCAACGAAATAAAGAGTGGTATCGAAATCATTCCTCTGTATTTAGAACAGAAAATAAAAATACCTTTCCAAGCTTCTCACTTGCCTTTTCTTGTTAATTTCAAAGGGATTATCGACCGGGTGGATAGACGTAACGGAGTGTTGCATATCATTGACTACAAAACAGGAATTGTAGAAGAAACCGATGTGCGTATCAAAGATTGGGAGAGTCTTATTACTGACATCAAGTACGGCAAAGCCTTCCAACTCCTCACTTATGCTTATATGATTACCCAGCATTTCAAGATTAATGAACCGATGATAGTTGCCAACCTATCATTCAAGCGTTTGCAAAAAGGATTCTTGCGTTTCCACACCTATATCGACAAGGTAAAAGAGTATGATGTAACCGCTCAAACTCTTGCTTTGTACAGTCAGTATACCGAAGAACTATTGCGCGAAATCTTTGATATAGAGAGACCTTTTTACGAGAAACTATAGTATTTATATCTTAAATTCCTTTTATACGTTTATCAGCTTAGCATTTTCTGAGCTTTTTTTACAGCTTCTACAAAGGTATCTATTTCTTCAAAGGTATTGTAAACAGCAAAGCTGGCACGAACTGTACCTGGTATACAGTAGAAGTCCATAATAGGTTGGGCACAATGATGCCCCGTACGTACAGCAATTCCCAATTGGTCGAGAATTACACCTACATCGTAAGGGTGAATGTTTTGTAAGTTAAATGATATAACAGCGGTACGCTTACTCAAATCATCATTACCGTAAAGAGTAATGCCTTCTATATTTTGTAATTTAGCGATAGCATATTCTAATAATTTGTGTTCGTGTGTAGCAATAGCTTCCATTCCCAATTGCTGTATATAGTCAATTGTTGCTCCAAACGCAATACCTCCACAAATATTAGGAGTACCTGCTTCAAACTTATAAGGGAGGTCGGCATAAGTACTCTCTTCAAAATGCACTTCTTTTATCATTTCTCCCCCTCCTTGATAAGGAGGTAATTGTAATAGTAATTCTTCTTTACCATACAACACTCCTATCCCCGTAGGTCCGTACATTTTATGAGCTGAAACAGCATAGAAATCAACATCGAGAGTTTGCATATCGGGTTGCAAATGTGGGGCTGCTTGTGCTCCATCTACTAAAACAACAGCTCCTACACGGTGTGCTTTTTCTATAATTTCTTCTATAGGGTGAATATTTCCTAAGGCGTTCGATACGTGCTGTACACACACTATCTTCGTACGTTTATTTAGCAGTTGGTTATACACCTCTAAGTCCAAAATTCCTTTCTCATTCATCGGGATTACCTTTAGGGTAGCCCCACTCCGTTGACAAGCTAATTGCCAAGGCACTATATTGCTGTGGTGTTCTGAAGCCGAAATAATTACTTCGTCTCTCTCTTGCATCAGTGAGCCATAACCGTTAGCCACTAAATTAATACCGTGCGTAGTTCCCGTAGTAAAAAGAATTTCAGAGCTTTTACGGGCATTGAAATGGCGTTGTAGTTTCTTCCTCGCTTCTTCATAAGCATCAGTAGCTTCTTGGCTGAGAGTATGTACTCCACGGTGTATATTAGCGTTTTGATAACTGTAATAATGCACTATTGCCTCTATCACTTGTGTAGGCGTTTGCGAAGTTGCTCCATTATCAAAATAGATAAGAGGTTTGTTATGAATAGTACGTGAGAGTATAGGGAAGTCCGTTCTTATTTCAAGAATACTTTTCATTGTTCGTTATTTTGGGTGCAAAGATACAACATTTTTATTGTATTACCACAAACCTAAAATCAAACGGATTAAAGTCTTTTATTAACTCAGGAATGAGTTCTTCTCCTTTCATCAAATAGAAATCTGTGAAGTTAGCAAAACGCTCCTGTAAGGCTCCGTTAGGAAAGAGTTCATTTTGTAAAAAAATAGTCTGTTCCAATTCCTCTGCAAACTTCCTTTTCTGGGCTTTTAAGAGGCGTTTTTCCAGTTTGTCTAACCCTTTCAGTTGTCTTACTTCTTGTGCTTTTACAGCGTTCTCAAAAGTAATATCAGTGTGTTTAGCTAACTCATATAAATGCTCAAACTGCTTGTGTAGTAACTCTTTTTCAGGGGTAAAATCTATAGGAAATTCGCTTAACTGTCTTACTTTCTTGTTTTTTAAATCTTCTGGTTTTAGAAATAAGTCTTCTACTGAAAGTTTTAGTTTTTGTAGTTTTTCAGCTTGTCTTTGCGAAATAAGCATTGCTGAATTGCGTAGCATTAGTATCGGGAAGGGTACTTTCTCCTTATTGAAAAAGCCTTTTAATTCCAGCCAATAAGCTATTTCACCGCCTCCACCAATATATGCCAAATTGGGTAATATTACCTCTTGATATAAAGGTCGTAAGATTACATTGGGCGAAAATCGTTCTGGATAGGTGCGTAGTTCCTCTAAAATCCCCTCCTCAGAAAAACGAATATCCGTACCGTGTACCTCAAAGCCGTCCGCAGTGCGCACAAGACGATGTCGTCCTCCTTCTGTAAGATAAAACATATTCACCTCACGAGGGTTCACTTGCACGGGATAAGAGCTATTTACAGTCTGTAAAGCCTTAATACTTTTAGTAACCTCAGTATGTGCCACACTGTGCAGTAAATCATCGCTTATGTAAGGGATAAATTGCCTTTTTAGGGCTTTATCGTTGCCATCTATTACTACAACTCCGTATGTTTCGAAGAGAGCATTTACTAAGTAACGAGTGGCAGAGGCTAAATCTTTATTTTTCAGATAACTATCGTGGAAGAGTGTGCGCAAAGTATTAGCATTTTTGCCTAGACCTATGGCTTTGTCAAAAGTCTGAAACACCGCTTCAAGTGTGTCAGTAGCAAAGTTGCCTGTGGCTCCTGTTTGGTCGCTATTCCAGCAAATTGTGCGATTGTTGAAGTGAAAGTGGTTAATCTCCTCAAAATCGTGGTCTTCTGTAGCCATCCAATATACAGGTACAAAGTGCTTATCAGGGTACTTTTCGGCGAGCTGTTTAGCTGTATTAATTACCGAAATTATCTTGAAAATGAAGTAAAGATGTCCTGTAAAAAGACTTAATTGATGTCCCGTAGTGATGGTAAAAGTATTACTTTTGGATAAAAGTTCGATATTTTTAAGTACTTTCGGAGTAGTTTTCACCTCAGCGTATTGTTCTTTTAAACTACTGACCAAAATATGGCGTTTCTCCTCAGTAAAATCAAGAGCTTTTTCGTCTATTTGCTTTTTAAATTCTAACAATGAAGGGAAATTATGATAAAAAGGACGTAATTTTTTATTCTCACCTACATAATCAGTGATGAGTTTAGAGAAAAAACGAATATTTTGATAAGGAATATAAGCGGTAATCATACGCTTTTTAGTGTTTTATTATTCGTCGTCTAATGAAGAGTCATCAGGTATATCTAAATTGCTTACACTCATATCATCTTCTTCGTTATTCATAAAGTCATCATCTTCGTCGAAGTTTTCCATAGTGTCAGCTAAGCGGGTACTTACTTTCACTAAATATATAGTGTCATCAGTACGGACTTCCAAGGCATCAACTGTTTCATTTTTAGCGTTCTTAAAACGAATCACATCTGCATCTGTATACCCTTCGGGGTATTTCTCTACCAACATTGAGAGAATCTCATTAGTTAGTTTGTTGTAGTCTACTATTACACGTTTCATATTAATATTACTTTTCACGGGGCGAAAGTAAGTCAATTTTTATAATTACAAAATAAAAAATCTACTTTTTTTTATTTTGTTGTATCTTTGTCCCGCAATAAAGCCCATTTTTTCTAAGAAAATAAAATTATGAGTATGCAATTATTTTTCCACTCCAACCTTCATTCAAGTAGCACAAATTGCTTTTTTGATAAGGAAGAAAGCCAACATATAGTAAAGGTACTGCGCAAAAAAGCAGGCGATATACTCCATATTACCAATGGTAAAGGACTTCTTTTTGAAGCAAAATTAGACTTTGCTACACCTAAACAATGTGAGGTGTCTATACTGAAATGTATTCCTCAGCTTCCCCGTCCTTACTACTTACATTTGGTGGTAGCACCTACCAAGATGAATGAACGTTATGAGTGGTTTTTGGAGAAAGCCACCGAAATAGGCGTTGATGAAATTACTCCTATTATCTGTGAACATTCTGAGCGTACCACTATCAAAGTAGAACGTTTTGAAAAGATACTCCTTTCAGCAATGAAACAATCGTTGCAATGCTATTTGCCTAAACTGAATGCACCTATTGCATCAGCTCAATTTTTCAAAACGATGCAAACAGATAGTTCAGCTAAATATATAGCTCACTGTCAAGAAAATGAAAAACGCTTGCTCTCTCGCGCACTCAAGTCCTTTCCTGAGCGTATTACTGTGCTTATAGGTCCTGAAGGCGATTTCTCTACTAATGAGATAAACACCGCTTTGCAACAAGCATTTGTGCCTATCTCATTAGGAGATACTCGCTTACGCACCGAAACAGCAGCCATAGTAGCGTGCCATACCGTTGCGGTAATAAATGAACTGACTAACATTAGTTCAACTTAATATCATCTTAGGTCTGTCGTTCCTTCGTCTTCTGTTCGTCATTCCTTCGTCTTCTGTTCGTCATTCCTTCGTCTTCTGTTCGTCATTCCTTCGTCTTTTGTTCGTCATTCCTTCGTCTTTTGTTCGTCATTCCTTCGTCTTTTGTTCGTCATTCCTTCGTCTTTTGTTCGTCATTCCTTCGTCATTTGTTCGTCATTTGTTCGTCATTTGTTCGTCATTTGTTCGTCATTTGTTCGTCATTTGTTCGTCATTTGTTCGTCATTTGTTCGTCATTTGTTCGTCATTTGTTCGTCATTTGTTCGTCATTCGTTCGTCATTCGTTCGTCATTCGTTCGTCATTCGTTCGTCATTCGTTCGTCATTCGTTCGTTCGTTTTTTTCCTATCTGCCTATGCGTCTCGCTCTATCTGCCTGTCGTGCTACGACCTCGCACCGTCTAAGAGATAAGTAAAAAATAAGATGAATTATAGTTATACTTCGTGTTCGCCTTTGATGTCTCTGTGCTCGTAATCGGCAATCATCAGTTTTTCGTAATCAGTCTTAGTACCTTTACCGAAACGTCTGCCAATATTGTCAAAAATAAGGTATACCAAAGGCACTACAATAAGTGTTAAGAATAATGAGGAAATAAGTCCACCTATAATTACAATCGCCAAACCATTGTTCACTTCGGCACCTGCTCCATTGGCAATAGCAAGCGGAATCATACCTGCTACCATTGCGATAGTCGTCATCAAGATAGGGCGTAAACGGGCGTGGTTTGCTTGTATTAATGCAGTTACAGTATCTTCCCCCTCTTGCTTGCGGTGGTTGGCGAAGTCTACTAACATAATCGCGTTCTTAGCAACCAACCCGATAAGCATAATGATACCTAAAAGAGTAAAGATATTAAGTGACATATTGGCTAATGCCAAAGCTACTAAAGCTCCAATGAACGAAAGCGGTATAGAGAACAATACCACAAAAGGTCGTGAAAAACTGTCGTATAACACTACCATTACCATATAAACTAAAAGAATAGCTGCAAAGAGTGATATAAACAAGGTGCCGAACCCTTCGTCTTGCATCTCTTGGTCACCTGTAAACACAAAGTGTACGTTAGCAGGTTTTTCTAATTGGTCTATCTTAGTTTTCCATTCTGAAACTATAGTACCTGTAGGACGACCTACCGATTGAGCTTGTACTGTTACCGAAGGAGATTTGTCATAACGTTCCAGCTGTGTAGGTCCTGAAGCGTAAGCTATAGTCGCAAATTGTGATAGTTTTACCTGTTGTCCCACTGAGTTGATAAACATCATATTTTCTATATCGTCTATAGACTGACGGCTACCTTCTTCAAACACTATGTTAATATTGTATTCTGAATCTCCTGTACGGAATTTACTGTCGTCATTACCATTAAAAGCGGTTCGCATCGTTCCCCCTACAGTAGCAATATTAAGTCCTAACATTGCCATCTTATCGCGGTCTATCTGTACATTTATTTCGGGATTACCAGATTCTGAGGAAAGCTTAATTTCAGTAGCACCTTCAACAGTTTTAAGAAGCTCAGCTGTTTTCTCAGCGTACTGTTGGGCTACTTCCACATTGTCAGAAGTAACTACCAAAGCAATTGGGGATTGTTCAGCTCCCATCATTCCTACCGGTACAGTCTTCACTTTAGCTTCTACTAAATACTGACTCAGTTTGCGTTTCAGCTTTGCCGCAATTACGTTAGTCGATTCATTACGTTCTTTCTTATCGATAATAGTAAGCTGTATTTCCGATTTGTAAGGGGTTGCTTGTGAAGCTCCCATACCACTGGTAGACTGTCCTACAGTAGTAATCATACTCTCTACCAAAGGTTTATTGGTACCCTCTACTTTTAAGCTACGAAGATAATTTTCAGCTTTTTGGGTCATAAAGTTAGTCTGCTCTAAGGAAGCATCTTTATTCAATTCAAACTGCACTAAAAACTTTCCTCTATCCATATTAGGCATAAACTCAGATCCGATAAATCCAGTAGGAATCAATGAACAAGAACCTACAAAAAGGAAAAATACCAAAATAATAGTTTTCCATTTATTGGCAAATACCCATACCAATAAGTCAGAGAAGAACTGTGTAAAGCGTTTGAGGTATCCTTCAAATCCTATGGTCATCTTTCCTAAAAATGAATTGGGATTTGCGTGCTCTAATTTTCCAAATCTAGAGTACAACCAAGGGACTACTGTAAAAGACATCAATAATGAAAGCATTGTAGCAATAGCTACAGTCAAACAGAACTCACGCAATACTTTTACTACAATAGCATTACCTAATGAAATAGGAACGAACACTACCACAATTACTAAGGTAATTGCCATTACAGTAAGCACAATTTCCTTAGAGCCATCAAAAGCAGCACGCACTTTATTCTTACCCATCTCCATATGGCGGTGAATGTTTTCTAATACTACAATAGCATCGTCCACCAAGATACCTACTACCATTGAAAGAGCTACCAAACTCATCAAGTTCAGTGTAAAACCAAAGAAATACATACCTATAAAAGTAGCAATGAGAGAAGTAGGTATAGATACCATTACGATAAGAGCATTACGTAGGCTGTGAAGGAAGAAGAACATCACTACTGCTACTAATACAATTGCCAATATCAAATCGGACATTACAGAGTTGGCCGCTTCCAAGGTAAACTCACTGGTATCTTCTGCTAATAGCATCTTTACACCTTCATTTTTATACGTTTGTTCTATTTGAGCCATTTTTTTGCGCACCAACTCACTCACCGATACTGCATTGGCATCGGTTTGTTTCAATACTTGTAACAAGAGAGTATTTTCTTGGTCTATACGCGCTATTTTGGTAGCTTCTTCTTCGGTGTCTTGTACATCAGCTACATCCGAAAGTCGTATCTCTACTCCATTCTGTGAAGCAAGTATAAGGTTGCGCAATTGTTCTACATCTTGTAATTTACCAAGCAAACGTATAGAAGTGCTATTCTCACGAGTTTTAATTTTACCCGCAGGAATTTCCATATTCGAAGCTGCAATCAATTGTTGTACTTGAGCAATAGAAAGACCATAACCTTCTAACTTCTTAGCATCAATGCTCACGCGTATTTCGCGTTTGCGACCACCTATTATATTCACTTGTGCTACTCCTGGAACACGTGATAACTCTGGCTGTATTTTTTTATCTACCAAGTCGTACAATTCTTGTGCTGATAACTTAGAAGTTACCCCAATAGACACAATAGGCAAATCGGAAAGAGAGAATTTACTCAATGATGGCTCTTTAGCATCATCGGGCAAATCAGCTCTTATTGCATTAATTTTGCGCTGTGCCTCATTAAGGGTGTTATCTACATTCGCATCGTTAGTAAGTTGTACTACTACCACTGAAAGGCTTTCGTACGAGTATGAATATATCTTTTTGATATTTTCCAAAGCCGAAACGGCATCCTCAATTTTCTTTGTCACGGTGCTCTCAATCTCCGAAGGAGAGGCTCCCGCATACACAGTAGAAATCGTAACTACATTCACCTCAAACTTAGGAATGAGTTCGTAGTTCAATAACTTATACGAATAGAAGCCACCAAGTAGCAACAACAAGAGCATCACAATAAGTACACTGGGACGCTTAATAGAAAGTTTAATTAAATCCATCTTTTGTTTGTTCTAAATCGGGGGCAAAGGTACGATAAAAAACTTAATAAACAAAAAAAGTTTCCATATTTTAGGAAACTTTTATTATGAGTAAGTACTTGAATAATTTGTGAAACTTACTGTTTTGGAGGATATTTTTCTAATATTTTATTTACGAAGTTATTAATAGCTTCTTCTTTGCGTTCCGTTGTTTGAGGTAGGTTACCTATACCTTTACCTTGCCAAATAAGTTCACGTTTATGAGCGTCTATAATTTCAATATAAAGAGAACCTTCTGTACTTCGAGCTACATTATAGGTTGCGCCTCCCCAAAAAGGCCCCCAACCCATTCCCCAGCCCCAATAGTATGGAGAATTGTTATATACATCTACATTTTCTTGTTCACGTGTAAAGATATTTACTAAAACGTCTGGTTTTTCAGAAAGTGTTATTCCTTTAGAAGTTAAATTACGCTCAATAGCTCGTAGAATACGTTTCTTATCCAAATCTGAGATAGGAACTTTATCAATACCTTCTTTAAAGAAAGCAAATGATTTGTATGCAGAAAAATCGGCCTGTTGGTCATAATCTGTAGCTACATATACACTAGCACAAGAACTAAGAACAACAGCCATAATTAGGAGTATAAAAAAAGTTGTTTTTTTCATATCATAAGTTATTTAAAAGGTTATAAATTCTTGTTTTATAAGCACAAAATCTATACCGTTTTATATTTTTCTATCCATTAATTGTAGGGCAAAAGTTTTGAGATATTCTCGTTTATCATCTCCTATAGTTATTTTCTCTAATATCATAAGAGCTTTTTGAGTATAATTTTCTATCAGCTGGCGAACTGCTTTATCTGCATTTGTTATCTGAAAAATCTCTCTTACTCTTGCTATTTTATTATCAACTTCATTTAAAGCATATGCTCTCAATAGTTCTTCACGTTGTTTTTCATTGCTTAGTGCTAAAGATTTTAAATAGAGTATAGTTTTCTTATTCTCTATAATATCACCTCCTATTTTTTTACCAAATGAAGCATCTCCAAAAGTATCCAAATAATCATCTTGTAACTGAAAAGCTATTCCTAAATTTAAACCGAAATTGTACATATTTATTTGGTTTTCCTTAGTGGTTTCAGAGATAATACTACCCATTTGTAAAGCAGCTCCTATAAGAACTGAAGTTTTATAAGAAATCATTTGCATATATGCCTCAATACTTACCTCTTGTAGCTTTTCAAAATCCATATCCATTTGCTGTCCTTCACATACTTTAAGGGCTGTTTCACTTAATGTTTTTACTAATTCTTGAAATATTTTTGAAGGATAATCCTCTAATAATTTATAGGCAATGATAAGCATAGCATCTCCTGAAAGTATACCTACATTTGTATCCCATTTTTGATGTACAGTAGGTTTGCCACGCCTTAGAAAAGCATTATCCATAATATCGTCGTGGATAAGTGAAAAGTTGTGAAAAACCTCTATGGCAGTAGCTGCATTAAGTGCTTTGTGATAGTCTTTACCAAAAATATCGGTTGCAATAAGGGTAAGTATAGGGCGAATACGCTTTCCCCCTAAGTTAAGAATGTACTGAATGGGTTCATAGAGGTGAATAGGCTCTTTGGGAGTAAATTTTTTTTCTATATGCTGTAAAAAAGCTGTTTTATACTCTTCAATGGGAAGCATAATAAATTATTATTAGTCTAGAAAGTTAATACTTGTCTGTTTTTTTATCCTTTTCTTAAAAGCTCTATTGCGTGATTACGAGCTGATTCACCACTATTTTTTCCTTCAAGCATTTCTGAGAGTTCTGAAATGCGTTCCTGTTCGGTGAGCATTTTAAGATGGGTAGTCGTCTTACCAGTTATATCTTCTTTAAACACTTTAAAATGATAAGCACCCTTAGCAGCTATTTGCGGTAAATGGGTAATAGCAAAAACCTGTCTGTTTTTGCTCATTTGTTTCATTATATCACCCATTTTTTGAGAAATTTCACCTGATACTCCTGTGTCAATTTCGTCGAACATAATAGTAGGGAGTGCTGTATGTGCTGCCATTATAGCTTTTACAGCTAACATTATACGCGACAGTTCTCCTCCTGAAGCTACTTTCTTTAATGGTCCAAAATCTCCTCCTTTATTGGCAGAAAATAAAAATGAAAGCTCATCATTTCCGTTATTAAAAAAATGTGAAGTAGGTGTTAGCTTGATATCAAAACGCCCATTGGGCATTCCTAATTCGTGCATAAAGCTCTCTAATTGTTTAGTGAGAGAAGGAACTACTTTTTCACGAGTTTTGTGTAATTCAGTTGCTTTTTTAGAAGTTTCTGCTTGATGTTTTGCAACTAACTCTTGTTGTTCTTTAAGGTCGAAATCTGCACTTTCAGTTTTAGAAACAGCCTTCTCTAAACGCTCTTGAATACTCATCAACTCTTCAACGGTTGTTACTTTGTGCTTTTGCTGAAGTGAGTAGATTTTATTGAGTTGCTTAGATATTTCCTCTAAATTTTCTGGGTCTGTTTCTATGTTTTCATCTATGTCTGCTACATCTCTACTCAAATCTTCTAAATCTAAGAAAGCTGAGTCAATGCGTTCATATAATTCGCGGTATTGCTGTTTGTATTCTGTAAGATTTGAAAAAGCGCGACGCAGTTCACGCAAATTATTCAAAATACCTATGTTTTCATCGTTGAGTAAATATAAACTTTCAGCTACATTTTCTTTTATCTCTTCGATGTTAGAGGCTTCTTCATAGCTTTCTTCCAATTCCTCCAAAATGCCTTCTCCTAAAGTAACCGATTTCAGTTCTTTGAGTTGGTGCAGATTGTAATCGTATTCTTTATTAGCTGTCTGTTGGAAATCTATGAGCTCTTGTAGTTTTTTTTGTTCGTTTTTAAGTAGTACTAAAAGACGTTGGTATTCCTCTAATAAAGATTTATTTTCAGCCATTGCATCTATAATTTCAAACTGAAAAGCTGTGTCACTTAAAGAAAGCGTCTGATGCTGAGAATGAATATCTACGAGTACTTCACCTAAACGTGAAAGCACGTCTAATGTTACAGGAGAATCATTCACGAAAGCTCGAGATTTTCCCGAAGGAAGAATTTCACGACGTATAATAGTTTGAGGGTCATAATCTATTTCCAGCTCATTGAAGAGAGATTGAAATTCATAATTTTGCAAAGAAAATTCGGCTTCAATTACACATTTTTCATCTTTATTCCTCAAAGCAGACATATCGGCACGTTTCCCCAATACTAAGGAAAGAGCGTCAAGCATTATAGATTTTCCTGAACCTGTTTCGCCTGTGATAATAATAAAGCCTTTAGGGAAGTCAACTTTTAGGTCATCAATTAATGCATAATTTTTTATAGATAGAGTGTTGAGCATATTCCTTATTTTATTTCATTCCACTTAGTTACTTGGGTGGGAGCTAATTTCATTAAGGCTTCTTTTAGCATTTTGGTATTAAAAATCATTCCACCTGAGTAAATAGAGGCAATTTCATCAGTTTTTGCATTAAAAAACAATATCATTGCATAGGAGCTCAACCGTAGGCTCGGTATTTTTTCAAGTAAAATAATAGCATTCTGGATAGCTTCTTTTCCGCCTTTCTCATTGGTGCTCATTATGTCTAAGCCCAAACGATGGTATTGGTATAAAGCTTTGTGATAATCAGTGTAATTTTCTGAAATGAGCTCATTTATTAACAAGAATCGGTTGTTTTTACCATTATCAGCCCAACCTGTATAACTACTGTTTTGTGCTATATTAGCAATTTGTTGTGCCTTTAAGAAATAAGGTCTCCCTGCATTTTCAGCAAACGTATCAGCATCGAACCCTAATAGCAAATAGGCATAGTAAGCTATTACCGACGTGAGGTTCGACTCAAAGGCATTTTCATTGAAGGTAAGAGGAGCAAACTCTTGATAGTCAAAAGCTACTTCTTTATCTTGCAAGTTAAATACAGGAGATTGATAAGCGGAATTGTATACAGGACGAGAAGATTGCACCAAAAGACTTGCTTCATAATGCGAATTTTCAAACTTATTAATCACCAGAGTAAAACTACAACGGATACGTTCGTTTTCGCGCACTTTTAAATCTGTCCAACGGGTTTGATTGATAAATTCTTGTAAAGATTTTTCTAAGGTCTTAAAGACTGAGCGATTACTTAAATTTACCTGTTGTGTATTAACGGTTACCAAGGCATTCAACTCTTGTGAGAAAGAAAATGAGCTGGCAATTAGGGCTAAAAAGAGTGTTATTTTTCTCATAATAATATGTGTCATATAATTATTTCCTATCTTCCCATTCTAATTAATACGGTATCTCTTCCGTAATTTCAAGACCGTAGCCTGACATTCCTACGTAATTAGAGGCATTTTTAGAGTTGGTAAGTAATCGAAGTTTCCTAATACCTAAATCGTTGAGTATTTGAGCTCCCATCCCAATATCTTTGGTATCTTTACCTACTTGAGGAAGAGGGTGCCCTGTTTGGTGTTCTTTGATTTCGGTAATGTGCTGTAACAACGTTTTCGAATAACCTTCTTTATTAATTACTATCACAGCTCCTTTGCCTTCCTCATTAATTTTTCTGAAAATGCGTTCAAGAGGGTTGTCCTTATCTCCTGCTATAACTTCCAGAATATCATTACTGATAAATGATGAATGAACGCGCGTAAGCACAGGTTCATCTGCTTTCCAAGTGCCTTGTGTAAAGGCTAAGTGTATTTGCTTGTTAGTAGTTTGTTCATAGGCGCGCAAGCGGAATTCTCCATAAGGGGTTTGCAACAAGAAATCTTCTTTCTTTATCACAAGTGTATCTTTGCGCATACGATAAGCAATAAGGTCTTCAATAGAAATGATTTTAAGGTCGAAATTCTTAGCTACTTCCACCAACTGAGGTAATCGTGCCATCGTACCATCTTCATTTAAGATTTCTACTAAAATACCCGCAGGTTTTAGTCCCGCAATACGAGTGAGGTCAATAGCTGCTTCTGTGTGTCCTGTACGGCGAAGCACTCCGCCTTCTTTAGCGCGTAAAGGGAATATATGTCCAGGACGCCCTAAGTCGAAAGGAGTGGTCTTTGGGTCTACTAATGCTTGAATAGTTTTTGCCCGGTCGAAAGCTGAAATACCGGTAGTACAACCCTGACCTTTCAAATCTACTGAAACAGTAAACTGAGTTTCGTGTAGTACGGTGTTGTTTTGTACCATCATCGGAAGGTCAAGCTCTGCACAACGTTTTTCAGTAAGAGGAGCACAGACTAACCCTCGACCGTTGGTAATCATAAAATTAATCATCTCAGGAGTTACCTTTTCAGCAGCAGCAATAAAATCGCCTTCATTTTCGCGGTTTTCATCATCTACTACTATAACGACCTTTCCTTTTTTTATATCTTCAACAGCATCTTCAATGCTGTTTAGTTTGATATTGTTCATCTTTATCAATTGATTTTATACAAAATGAACACGAGTGTATCACTCGTGTTAAAATTATAAATAGTTATTAATCTTCGTTCAACTTAAAAATTAACTGTAATACGAGCGATTTTGGCACTTTCCTCAATATCTCCTTCTGAGATATTATCGGTAAGGTCAAAAGCTGTTTTAAGAGCCGATTTATCAAAAGTAAAGTAGTAATTCTTTCCTTTTGGAGTAACCATTACGCTACTGATAGAGGGCTCAATTTCTAAATCGGGATATTTGCTCTTTACGTCTTTAAAAGTACTCTGTAACGAAATCCCTTTTTCGGTAGCGTATTTATCGCACAATATCAATACACTTTCTACTATTTTGTCCCCCTTATCATTGGTAGTGGGAGTAATTTCAAGAAGCTCTTTACCTTCTTTGTCTAAAATAGTAATGCGCTCAGCACTTGCATAACGCAACTCTCCTTCCATAGTCGAGTTTACTATGGAGTCCTTAGCAAAGATAGAATCTAACTTTTGTATGGGGGTGTCTTTTTGGAGGACTCCTACACTGTTATTAGTGATGAGGAACTCATTCTTTTTATTGTTACACGCCACAATAGTTAAAAGAACAGTAATGATGATAAAGTATTTTTTCATTATTTCTTGATGATTTTATTTAATATTCCTAAAACTCCTCTCACGAACGACGCACTTGTAACCATTTTTATCAAAGGATTAGTACCCGAACGCTTAGTAGTGGTTTTTTGTGTAGTGGGCTTAGGAGCAGAAGCTTTTTCGGCTTCCTTAGCTTCTTTTTGCTTCTCTTCCTCTTTCCGCACGTCCTCTATTTTCTTATTTAAGATTTCATAAGCGCTTTCACGGTCGATAACTTCGTTGTATTTGCGCACTAACTCCGAACGCCCTACCAACGCTTCAATTTCACTATCACTAAGGATATCCATTCTACTCATCGGTGCGCGCATCATTGTGTCTACCAATGGGGTAGGTATTCCTTTTTCGTTCAGTACTGTTACCAGTGCTTCTCCTGTTCCTAAGGAAGTAAGCGTATCGGTAGTGTCGTAAAATTCTGATGAAGGATAGTTCTCTGCAATCAGCTTAATGGCTTTACGGTCTTTAGCAGTAAAAGCACGCAGAGCGTGTTGTACCTTCATACCCAGCTGAGAGAGTATCGCATCGGGGATATCGGTAGGGTTTTGAGTGCAGAAAATAAGCCCCACACCTTTTGAACGTATGAGCTTTACAATGTTCTCTAATTGGTTGAGAAGCGTTTTGGAAGCCTCATTGAAAATAAGGTGCGCTTCGTCGATAAAGATAACCAACTTAGGTTTCGACATATCGCCTTCTTCTGGGAAAGTAGTGTAAATTTCAGCCAAAAGACTCAACATAAAGGTCGAGAACATCTTAGGACGGTCTTGAATGTCCGTAAGACGAATGATGTTTACATAACCTTCGCCCTGTGCATTGGTTCTCATTAAGTCAGCTGGTTCAAAACTGCGCTCGCCGAAGAAAAGTTCAGCACCTTGATGCTCTAATTCCACAATTTTACGCAAGATAGCACTTGTTGAGGACTTAGAAACCGCTCCGTACTCTTTCTCGAAGTCGGTCTTTCCTTCATCAGTGGCATATTGAAGTATTTTCTTTAAATCTTTTAGGTCTAACAAGGGTAGTGCGTGGTCATCGCAGTATTTGAAAACCACTGCCAAAACACCTTCTTGCACATCGCTTAGGTCTAAGATGCGTGAAAGTAACACAGAGCCAAATTCTGATACAGTAGCACGCATACGTACACCCTTTTGCTCCGAAATGGTCAGTAGTTCGGTGGGGAATGCCTGTGGTTGAAAGTCTAAGCCTATCTTACCTAAACGTTCTAAGATAAAAGGCTTTACTTCACCAGATTCAGCAATACCACTGAGGTCACCTTTTAAGTCCATTAGCAATACAGGAACACCTTTTTTAGAAAGGTTTTCGGCGATAACTTGCAGAGTTTTAGTTTTACCTGTACCCGTAGCTCCTGCGATAAGCCCGTGGCGGTTAAGTGTTTTTAAAGGTAAATTTACCAATACGTTTTCAATAGGTTGCCCTTCGTAGATAGCCCCTCCTAAGGTAATGTAATCACCTTTAAAGGAGTATCCAGCGAGCATTGTTTCTTTAAAAGAATCTATTTTAGCCATTTGTTATTAGTTTTAAGCTGTTAGTAGTGTTTTACTTATTCGATAGGTAGTTGGCATTTTCAAGGCACAAAGGTAGAAAAAAAAGTTGAAAAGCCAAAATTTATTAGGTAACAAATTTATTTTTAGTGCAATAAAAGGGTTTGTTAATAACCTTATGAGATTTACAGACTAAGAGCAAACAACGGTCTTTCCTTTCGTTTTATGTCGCTTTATTTCCCTCAAAACTACGGTTTTTCATTAACTCTTAACTCCTCATTTTTAATTATTTACATAGCTATTGTATACCAATCGTCCAAGATTCGTATAAGCTTCCTATAAGCTTCCTATAAGCTAAGCATACCCTCCTAATAACCTTTTTTCACCAAAATCTCCTTCAATCATCTTCCGAACCTCTCCGTTATCTTCCGTTTCTTCGTGACCCTATCACTAAGCCATCAATCTCCATTTGCTAATTTACTAATTTTTCACATTTGCTAATTCATTTTTTTTGCATACCTTTGCACTTGTAAGTAGACCGTAAGTTATGCAAATACCTAACACTTTTAACCTTAAAGTTCAAGCTGAAAAATATATTCCTATCCATAGTGAAAAGGAACTCATCAGTGCGTTACAAGAGTATCACAATCCATTTGTTTTAGGGGGTGGAAGCAATATGCTTCTCACTAAAAATATTACGCAACCTGTGTTTCACATTTTGCTTAAAGGCATTAGCACTGTAAAAGAAACTGATGAATACATATGGCTTAAAGCACAAGCTGGAGAGAATTGGCACCAATTTGTGCGTTATACCTTACAACAGGGCTATGGCGGACTTGAAAATCTTTCACTGATCTACGGTAATGTAGGTACTACTCCTGTACAGAACATAGGGGCTTATGGGGTGGAAATAAAAGATGTAATGGAGAGTTGTGAGACTATTGAGGTTCATACACTGCAAAAACGCATATTCACAAATGCAGAATGTGCTTTTGCTTACCGAGAATCTATTTTTAAGGGGAAAGAGAAGGGCAATTACATCATTACTTCGGTTACTTTTAAACTTACTAAAAAGAACCACCAATTGCACACGCAATACGGAGCTATTCAGCAAGTCCTTTCAGAGCGAGGAATTACCAAACCTACCCCCGAAGAGTTGTCCGATGCGATTATAACCATTCGCGAAAGTAAATTGCCCAATCCTAATGTTTTGGGTAATTGTGGCAGTTTCTTTAAAAACCCAATTATTCTAAAAACTGATTACGAAAAACTACAACAGCAATATCCTGAAATTCCTTCTTATCCAGTAAATGAAACCGAAGTGAAAGTGCCAGCAGGTTGGCTTATAGATCGCTCAGGACTCAAAGGTTATCGGAAAGGAGATGCGGGAGTGCACAAGCATCAAGCATTGGTATTGGTGAATTATGGTGAAGCTACAGGTGAAGAAATTTTAGCGGTGGCTAATTATGTAAAAGCTCAAGTGCAAGAAAAGTTTGGTATTGCCTTGGAGTTTGAAGTGAATATATTTTAATGAATATACTCTATTTACATACAACTCAATCCAACTCTTGATTCGCATTATTTCAATATCTTTATCTAAAAAAATAATTATTGATGAAAAAAGAATATCATAAAGAAAAATTACAAACTATTGTACTTTCTAATAAGGGAGGTATGGAAGTAACCGTACTTAATTTTGGTGGTGTGATTAGCTCTATTAAAGTGCCTGTAAAGGGGAAAAAAGTAGAGTGTGTATTGGGCTTCGACACGTTTGAAGAGTACGTAAGTGAGGCTTACCGCAAAGAGTATCCGTATCTTGGTGCGATTATAGGGCGTAATGCAGGTCGTATAAAGTATGGAAAAGCTATTATCGATGGCAAGGAAATACAATTGAACTGCAATTTAGGAGAAAATCAAATACACGGAGGCTCAGTAGGCTTTGATAGTGTCTTTTGGGACGTAGTGGCAGTAAATAGGGGAGATGATAATTCTTCAGTAACCTTACAATATGTTTCTAAAGACGGCGAAGAGGGTTATCCAGGTGAGGTAACGGTGCGTGTAACCTATACGCTTACTTCCGATAACCGTTTGCGAATTGATTATCACGGCACCACCGATGCACCTACTATTTTAAATCTCACTCAGCATACGTATTTTAATCTCAATGAAAGCAATACCGATGTGCTTAACAATACCTTACAAATAAAAGCCGATAAGTACGTACCGTTAGAAGAAGGGTTCTTTACCCCTACAGGTGAACGTCCTCCTGTGGCTGGCACACGTTTGGATTACCGAAAAGGGCAAAAGGTATATGCTCATACTGATAATTCGTTTGTACGTGAGATTCCCTCTGAGGAAGTAATGGCTACACTTACTAACGGAGAAGGTTCATTGGCAATGGAAGTGCGTACCGATCACCCTGTGTTGCATATCTATGCAGGATATTATTTGCCTGATTTGCAACCACTTCATCGCAAAACTATAGGGCAAAGCAGAGGAATTTGTTTTGAAGCACAAGGTTATGCCGATGCTACTAAACATCCACAGTTCGATAATGTAGTGTTAAGACCTAAAGAAGAATATAATTTCTTTACTGAATTTAAGTTTATGCACCTTTCGTAGAAGGTATAAGATACATAGAAGTATAAAAAAAAGAGTCTGTACATCAGACTCTTTTTTATCCTATTACCATTTAAAATCTAGCTCTTTTGTTCTTTATTGAAGTACACCAAATAGTAATACATTTGTTTTTCTTCGTCCCAACCTTTCTCAATAAACTTATCAGCTGATTCTGGATTGATAAAGTCCATACGTATTTGGATATTAGTGTCTAAATCAATCACATTTTTAATTTTTTTGCGCACATCCGATACAGCCTTATTAACAATCGGGAAGGTTGATACATCTTCTATTTGGTACTTAGGTCCTTTCTCTACTTTGTAGTGCTTAAACTCTGGTATTAATTCAGGATTTTCAAACACTTCATTCATAAACGAGGTTTCTTCAAAATCATCATTCTTAGCGAAGTAATTAATCGCACGGTTCATAAACAAAACCTCTTCTTTTTTATCCTCAGCAGGCAAGATTACATCTTTGGCAAAGTCTTGGCTGAATTTTAAGTACTTTTTAGTATAGAAATTATCGTCTATTAACGCATCGACATTTAGAAAGTTCTCCAACCAATACTTAGTGTCATAACGATTGCTGTCGATGGAAAGTATTTTGTATCCGTCCTCTTTATTCACATTAAAGATAATACAACCTTTATCCAATCGGTGAATGTTCACTCCCTCTTGGATAATCATCTCCAACTGGTTAGCCTGTTCTTCAAACTGCAAAAAGCTGTTCCTCATTTCCGATTTGAAGATACCTACTGCTTTTACCTTTTCATTATCTAAATAACTATCGTGAAGAAGCGCTACATACACCTCTCCGCTTTTGATATGTGGGTGATTAGACTGATTGTACAAGTGTTGCGCAATCTTCTTAGATTGCTCGTGAATAGAGCTCTCGTTCTCAAAAATAGGAGTTACCAGCTGGTAAAGTTCATTGAACTCAACATCGGTATCGTGTACTAAGTGAAAGTAGTTTTCTTCTTTTTCACGGAAAGGTTTAAAGAAGTATTCTTTCAGTAGCCCTATAATCTCATCGTTTAGTGCATAAGGTTTTTCTGAAAGGAATAAAGGTTCTCCTTTGCTTAGATTACCTACCCTGTGAATAGAAAGTGTTTCAATGTTTGTTGTATATAAATTTAGCATAGTTACTTGTTATCTCTTACTATTACGTAATTAGTAGGATTCTTCTTCACTGAAACTTCCATAATCGTCTTCGTCGAGGTCAAAATCGTTAAATTCATCTTCAAACTCATCAAAATCATCAGCTACGAATGATTTCTCGGGAGCTTCAGCAGGAATAGAACCGTGAGCGTATATCAAAGCAGGATAAGAGGCGCCTGTTTCTTCTTCATCAATCTCTACTAATTCTACGAAGAACGTCCACATCGACATAAAGTCGTATACGTACAACAGTTTAGGCTCTTCTTCACTTACTACCGATTCGATGGTTGTCTCTTCCATCAAGCGCATTTCTCCACTTTCTGATACATCAAAAAGGGTGATTTCCTCTCCCTGATTCCAATCCTCATCGGTAAGATAGAAAGAAGCCATTTCGTCACCAGCAAAGCCAAATGATTGGTTGATTACATTGTGTAAATCTTCCAAAGTAGCTTCTCCCTGAATGATAATATCTCTAAAAACGTCTTCTTTAACGTCGAGTATCACTCTGAATTTGTATACCATTTTTAGTTTTTAGTTATTTTAGTTGTTAGTAAAAAACTTTGTCAAAGGTCGTAGCACGACAGGCTGTTAGAGACTTTGACAAAGTTTGTATATCCTTATTTTTTATACTTATTTAGCTATATCTGTAATTTCAATATCGAAAATAAGGTCGCTATTAGGTGGAATCACATCGCCAGCACCTCTTTCGCCATATCCTAAAGCAGCAGGAATAAATACGCGTATTTTATCACCTACTTTCATTGTAAGCAAAGCATCTCTGAAGCCTGGTATAAGTTGTGCAGAAGTGTTGTAAGGCATAGGGAAGGCTTGGTATCCTCCTTGTTGTTCACGTAATGAGTTGTATTTACCATAAGCCTCTTCAATTTCTTTTACGTTAGAATCGAAAAGGGTTCCGTTTTTCAAATAACCTGCGTAGTTTACCATTACTTGATGTGTGTGATTAGGTTGTTTGCCTTTGCCATCAACTAACTTAAAGATTTTTACTCCTGAAGGAAGTGCTTTGGCTTGTGGTTCCTGTACTTTTACTTCTTCTAAGAACTTAGCTGCAGCGGCTTTCGTCTTAGCCTCTCTTTCTCGTTCTCTCTTGTTAATTTCTTTGAAGTAATCTTCAAAAACTTTTACAGCATTGAAGTTTTTAGCATCTTTACCATTGGCAATAATAGTAATCTTATTGATTTTGATATCCTTTTCAGGCTTGTCGTTCATTACTGTTTTAGTATTAGCAATAGCATCTATTACTTCTAAACCTTTCACCGTTTCGCCGAATACTGTGTGGCGACCATCTAAATGAGGAGTAGGCACTTGGGTAATAAAAAACTGACTGCCATTGGTAGCTGGTCCTGCGTTTGCCATTGACAAGATTCCTTTTTTATCGTGTTTTAAAGTGGGCACTATCTCATCTTCAAATCGGTAACCGGGTTCTCCCATTCCGGTGCCGGTAGGGTCACCTCCTTGTATCATAAAATCCTTGATTACTCGGTGGAAAATTGTTCCGTTGTAAAACGGTTTACCTTTGTATTCAGCTTTTACGAAAGTGTTTTTACCTTCTGCCAAAGTAACAAAGTTGGCTACTGTTACAGGAGTTTCTTTGTAGTTTAGTTTTACAATAATATTTCCTTGAGTAGTTTCAATATCCGCAAATAAGCCATCGCCTAAATCTTTATAGGCTTTCTTTTGCGAATTGCAACTGAAAAATACAAACATTGCAGAAAGCAATGCGATAAAATTGAGTCGTCTCATATATAAAATTAATTAAAATTTCTACTTATTCAGGTCGTGGTTCTATTTTCTCTTTGTTCTTTTCAATTTTAAAAACCTCTATCTTGGCAATAATAGGCTGGTTGAAAGTTATTTTATCTTTATCACCACGATAACCATAGGCTACGCTCGAGGGGAAAAAGAAAACACCACTTTCTTTCTCTTTTAGCAATTTTAGTGCTGAACGTAACCCTTGGAATACCTCTTCTTTATCTACATTATACTTATAATCACCATCAGGTTTCTCTTGGTAGAGTTCGTTACCCTGCAAATCCGAAAGACTGTAATCATAAGTTACGATATCGCCAAACTGTGCTGTGTAGTCAGTATTAGGATTTTGGTTTAGGTAATAGAATTTAAAACCGTGTTGTGAATCTATAAAGGTGTGGAGCGTATCTTTTTTGATAATAGAATCAATAAGAGCTTCTTCTGAAGCTAATAGCGCTTTGTTTTTCTTAGCCGATTCCTTTAAAAAGGTACTTGTTTTCTTGGTTACAGGGTGGCGTGCTTGTCGGTCGGCACAACTTATGAAAATTATGCCAGCAACCATTATTATTGCTATTTTTTTGAGTATATTCATTGTATTTTAAATATTCTTGTGAATAAAATCTGGCAAAACTTGTTTAAAATAAGTTACGGCTTCTTCCATTGTACCGTCAAATCTACCTCCTGCAGCATTGATGTGCCCTCCGCCGTTGAAATATTTGCGTGCAAACAGGTTTACATCGTTATCACCTTTGGAACGCAACGACATTTTTATAAAATCGCCTTCTTGAATGAAGATTACTGCCAGCTTGGTGTTCTTAATGGTAAGCCCATAATTTACGAAACCGTCAGTATCTCCTTTTTGGCAGTCATATTGTTGTAGTTCTTCCGAATTAAGCGTTGTGTAAGCCGTGTCGTACTCTTTTAAATACGTCATATTTTTCAGAACTACACTCAGTAATTGCAATTTGTTAAATGAATTATTATCAAACACATTACTGTTAATCTGACTGTTTTTAGCTCCTTTTTCGATAAGGAAAGCAGCTATTTTTAGCGTGTTGCTAGTAGTGGTGGGGTATTTAAAATTTCCCGTATCGGTCATTATTCCTGTGTACAAACAAGTAGCTATTTCTCTATCTATTTGGTTTTTATCGCCCATTGCATCAATAAACGAATATACCATTGCGCAGGTAGAGCTGGCATTGGGGTTAGAGAAAGTTACTTTGGCATAAGTCTCAGGTGCTTGATGATGGTCAATCATCACAAATGTAGCTGCCGAGTTTTCTAATAAAGGTGTGAGTCCATCAGCGCGTTTAAGCGAATTGAAATCAAGCGTAAAGATGAGCGTAGAGTTTTCTATTTGTTTTTTTGCCTTTTCAGGAGCATTGTCATAGATGAGAATCTCATCGGCTGAGGGTAACCATTTTAAATAATCAGGAAAATCATTGGGCGACACCACCGTTACATCTTGGTGCAATTGCTTTAAATACAAGTATAGTCCCAAGCAACTCCCTATGGCATCTCCATCAGGGCTTTTGTGAGGAATGATACTTATTTTCAGCTGTTTTTTAAGTAGTAGCTTAACGTTTTCTATATCATATATATTCATAGGGTGCGAAAGTACGACATTAATTTGTTCTTAATGTTTTCATATCTGAAAAATTTTAAAATTGAAAAAGAAATGATTAATTTGCAGGACAAAGGTAGTAATTAATTTTTAATGACAAAAAAATAATTTTGTTTTTTAATGGATATTCGTTGATAATGAACTCTTAGCGATAATAAGTAATTATCAGTTGATAACAACTAGTTCCGCTGGTGTAACAAATAATTATCAATTGATGATAAAAAGAAAACAGAGTAGGGGATAGGATTATTGTAGAATTACAAAAATATTACACGAAAAACTATTGTATAGTATTCTTTCTGCAAAAGCTATATAAAGAGCCCCATCTAATTATTTATTAGATGGGGCTGTTATTATTTGCCTGCGGAGGCTCTCCGCTATTTTACTTCTTCGAAATCTACGTCTTGAACGTTGTCTGTATTGACGTCTTGTGCCCCACCAGTGTTAGGTTGCTCTTGTGCGGTAGAGCTACCACCTCCCTGTTGGGCTTTGTAGATGTCCTCAGAGGCTTGTTGCCAAGCAGTATTGATTTTGCCCAAAGCAGTTTCAATAGAGCTGAGGTCTTTGCCGTCGTAAGCTGTTTTAAGTTCGCTAAGAGCAGTCTCGATAGCGCCTTTCTTGTCGGCTGGGATTTTATCGCCAAACTCTTTGAGTTGTTTTTCAGTTTGGAATATCATCGCATCAGCTTCGTTGAGTTTATCTACTTTTTCTTTGGCTTTCTTATCAGCTTCGGCATTGGCTTCGGCTTCGCGTTTCATCTTCTCGATATCTTCTTTTGAAAGTCCAGAAGATGCTTCTATACGGATATTGTGAGACTTGCCTGTACCTTTATCAGTTGCCGATACGTTGATGATACCGTTAGCATCGATATCGAAGGTAACCTCAATTTGTGGTACGCCACGTGGGGCAGGCGGAATGTTATCTAAGTGAAAACGACCGATAGTCTTGTTGTCGTTTGCCATAGGTCTTTCACCTTGCAATACGTGAATTTCCACACTCGGTTGATTGTCGGCAGCAGTTGAGAACACTTGCGATTTCTTAGTAGGGATAGTGGTATTGGCTTCTATCAGTTTAGTCATCACACCTCCCATAGTTTCGATACCCAAAGAAAGAGGAGTAACGTCCAAAAGCAATACATCTTTCACATCACCAGTAAGTACGCCCCCTTGAATAGCGGCTCCAATGGCTACTACCTCATCGGGGTTTACGCTTTTATTAGGTTTTTTACCAAAGAATTTTTCAACGGCTTCTTGTACGGCAGGAATACGAGTAGAACCACCTACTAAGATTACTTCGTTGATATCACTTACGCTGAGACCTGCATTTTCTAACGCTTTTTTGCAAGGTTCAATTGTGCGTTTTACTAGGTCGTCGATAAGTTGTTCAAATTTAGCACGGCTGAGCTTGCGCACCAAGTGTTTAGGACCTGAAGCTGTAGCAGTGATATAAGGCAAGTTAATTTCGGTTTCAGTAGTTGAAGAGAGTTCAATCTTAGCCTTTTCAGCAGCTTCTTTAAGACGTTGCAACGCCATAGGGTCTTTACGAAGGTCGATTTGTTCTTCTTTTTCAAACTCTTCAGCCAACCAGTTGATGATTTTTTCATCTACATCATCACCTCCTAAGTGGGTATCACCATCAGTAGCGAGTACTTCAAACACGCCGTCGCCAAGTTCCAAGATAGACACATCGTGAGTACCACCACCAAAGTCGAATACAACAATCTTATGGTCGCTATGGTCTTTATCCAAGCCATAAGCCAATGCAGCGGCAGTAGGTTCGTTGATGATACGTTCTACTTTCAATCCTGCGATTTCACCTGCTTCTTTAGTAGCTTGACGTTGAGCGTCGTTAAAGTAAGCTGGTACAGTAATTACCGCGCTTGTTACGGGTTGCCCTAAGAAGTCTTCTGCAGTTTTCTTCATCTTTTGAAGAATCATAGCTGAGATTTCTTGTGGAGTATACAAACGTCCGTCTATGTCCACACGAGGAGTATCGTTGTCGCCACGCACTACTTTATAAGGTACACGAGCGATTTCTTTTTCCAATTCAGAAAACTTGTTCCCCATAAAACGCTTGATAGAATATACCGTATTTTTAGGGTTGGTAACTGCCTGACGTTTGGCAGCGTCACCTACTTTTATTTCGCCACCTTCGGTAAAAGCTACCACTGAAGGGGTTGTGCGTTTACCTTCGGCATTGGTAATCACCACGGGGTCATTACCTTCCATTACAGAAACACAAGAGTTTGTGGTTCCTAAGTCAATACCTATAATCTTACTCATATTAATATTATCGTTTTTTTAAGTTCAACATTATTTTTGTAAGCCTTACGCTTACGCAGTTAGTTGCAGTCAATCACTGTGCCAAAGGGCTAAAAACTGACAAATTGTCATTTTTGACTATTCCTAAATACCAATTGGTTATCAAAAGCATCTAATAAGATGACAGCATCGCGTTGTACTGTGCCACTCAAAATTTCTTTAGAAAGCTTGTTAAGCACTTCTTTCTGAATGATACGTTTCACTGGACGAGCACCAAACTGAGGGTCAAAACCTTTTTGTGCTAAGTAATCAATAGCCTCATCGGTAGCATCGAGTAAAATACCTTCTTTGGCAACCATACGGAACACTGATTGCAATTGCAAACGCACAATACTACGGATATTGTTAGCGTTGAGCGGTGTGAACATTATAATGTCATCTATACGGTTCAAAAACTCAGGACGTACAGTTTGTTTGAGGAGTTGTAACACCTCGTCACGTGACTCGTCGATAGCGCGCTCGGTATCCTTAGGATACTTCTCAAAAGTTTCCTGAATGATATGGCTACCCATATTGGAGGTCATAATGATAATCGTATTCTTAAAGTCGGCGGTACGACCTTTGTTGTCAGTAAGCCTACCTTCATCGAGTACTTGCAACAAGATGTTGAAAGTATCGGGGTGAGCTTTTTCGATTTCGTCTAAAAGTATTACGGAATACGGACGGCGACGTACAGCCTCAGTAAGCTGACCACCTTCGTCATAACCCACATATCCTGGAGGCGCACCTACTAATCGGCTAACAGCGTGTTTCTCTTGGTATTCACTCATATCTATACGCGTCATTGCATTTTCATCGTCGAATAGATATTCGGCTAAAGCTTTGGCAAGCTCGGTTTTACCAACCCCCGTAGTTCCTAAGAAAAGGAATGAACCTATAGGACGACGTGGGTCTTGCAAACCAGCACGACTACGACGTATGGCATCGGAAACTGCCTCGATGGCTTCTTCTTGACCTACTACACGACGGTGCAATTCTTTTTCTAAGTTTAAGAGTTTTTCGCGTTCGCCTTGTAACATTTTAGCTACAGGTATACCTGTCCATTTTGCGACTACTTCAGCGATGTCTTCGGCGGTTACTTCTTCTTTTACAAGAGCATTTTCGTGTGATTTGCTGTCTAAATTCTTTTGCAATTCCACTAACTTGTCTTCCGCTTCTTTGATTTTTCCATAACGCAATTCGGCTACTTTACCGTAGTCACCTTCACGTTCAGCTCTATCGGCTTCCAAACGGTATTTCTCAATAGCTTCCTTAGTGGTTTGCACTTCATCAATTACGCTTTTTTCACTCTGCCATTTAGCATTGATGGCGTTACGTTCTTCTTTAAGATTTGCCAAATCTACATATAGCATTTTGAGCTTATCCTCGTCTTTCTCACGTTTGATAGCCTCAATTTCTATTTCGAGTTGCATTATCTTGCGGTCGAGTACGTCTAACTCTTCGGGTTTAGAATTGATTTCCATACGAAGCTTGGCAGCTGCCTCGTCCATTAGGTCTATTGCCTTATCGGGCAAAAAACGATTAGTAATATAGCGTTCAGAAAGTTCTACTGCTGCAATAATCGCCTCGTCTTTGATACGCACTTTGTGGTGAGTTTCGTATTTTTCTTTGATACCACGCAATATTGAGATAGCACTCTCGGTATCAGGTTCGTCTACCATTACCTTTTGAAAACGACGTTCCAAAGCTTTGTCTTTCTCAAAGTACTTTTGGTACTCATCGAGAGTAGTGGCACCAATGGCACGGAGTTCACCACGAGCTAAGGCAGGTTTTAATATATTAGCAGCGTCCATCGCACCTTCGCCTCCTCCTGCTCCCACAAGGGTGTGAATTTCATCTATAAACAGAATGATATTGCCATCGGAAGAGGTAACCTCTTTCACTACCGATTTGAGTCGTTCTTCAAACTCACCTTTGTACTTCGCACCTGCGATAAGGGCACCCATATCGAGGGAGTAAATTACCTTGTCTTTTAGGTTTTCAGGTACGTCACCTTTCACAATACGGTGCGCTAATCCTTCGGCTATAGCCGTTTTACCTACCCCAGGTTCACCCACCAACATAGGGTTGTTCTTGGTACGACGTGAAAGAATTTGCAATACACGACGTATTTCCTCATCACGACCAATGACAGGGTCGAGTTTCCCGCTATCGGCTAACTGATTAAGATTTTTGGCGTATTTGTTGAGCGAATTGTAAGTATCTTCAGCTGAAGCCGAAGTTACGCGTTCGCCTTTGCGCAATTCTTGAATAGCTTTCTCCAACTCTTTTTCACTTACGCCTTGGTCTTTGAGGGCTTGGGCGATTTTACTGTTTGATTTGAAGATAGCCAATATAAGGTGTTCTAAGGATACATATTCGTCATTCCATTTTTTAGCGATGTTAGCAGCTTCGTTCAGCATAGTGTTTGCTTCGCGTGAGAGCCCCATATCGCCACCGCTGACTTTGGCAAAGCCTTGCAGAGCAGTTTCTAACTGTTTATTTAATTGCTCGCGGTTGATATTCAATTTTTTGAATAGGAAAGGCAATACGTTTTCATCTACTTGCTCAATAGCTTTGAAGAAATGTTCGTTTTGCAATTCCTGGTGCCCATACTGTTGGGCAATTTGCTGAGCGGTTTGTACCGCTTCTTGCGCTTTGATAGTAAAGTTATTAAAATTCATATATTTTCAATTTAGTGTGTTCAACATTTTATGATTTGTTCACTCCCAATAGGGCAAGAGTTGTGCCAACAGCTTTTAACTGACAAAAAGGCAGTTTTTTAAAAGGATTTTTATACCAAATGTAATATTAAATAGAAATCTAAAAAATAATTAACAATCTGATTATTATTTAATAATAACTACTTGACAAGAAATGTGTAACAAGTGACAAAATGTCGGTGACTAATTGAATCTCTGTTCATTAACGGGTAGGTGCTGATACCTATCTATTTTTGAAGCTAAAGAGTAATAGTGCCTCTACTTCAAAACACTTACTGAAAATATGAGGTGGAATGAAAAAAGTTACTTGGCAGGTTGAAGGTTTCGAAAGATAACGGAGGGATTCGGAAGAGAAAATTTAGGTAAAAGGTAAAAAACAAGAGGTAAAGTAGCTGTTGAGAGGGTGGTGGTAGCTTATAGAGAGCTTATAGGAAGCTTATACGAATCTTGGAAGATAGATATAGAAAAGGTATATAAGTAGTTAATAATGAGAGGTTAAGAATGAGTAGAAAAAAGAGATTTAAGCAGATTTAAAGTAGAAGAAAAACGAAAATAAGAGAAAGAAGTAATCTTTTTAAAAGGAGAGTGTGGCGATACAAAAATGTGAGATGAGCAAAGGTAAATAGAAAAATAAACATTCTTCAAGAGAAAAAAATATAGATAGCTATTAGACTAAAAGACAAGGCTTACTAGAAGAAAGTGCGAAGACGAATTTAATATTACAATACCCAAAATACTAATAATACCAAATCAATGACGAGTTGCGAATGGCGAATGACAAGGTTGCAGGGAAGTAGCACGGGGGAACAAAATATAAAGCCTTTATATTGTGAATTGATATTTTTTTGTACCTTTGCACCAAAATATAGACAAAATGAAAGTAGCTGTGGTAATGGGAAGCAAGAGTGATTTGCCTGTGATGCAGGACGCTATTGATATCCTCAAGTCCTTTGGTATCACAACTGTGGTAGACATCGTATCGGCGCATCGCACGCCTGAAAAGCTGATGGAGTTCAGTAAGAACGCTCATAAAAAAGGCATTCAGGTAATCATTGCGGGAGCAGGGGGTGCAGCTCATTTACCTGGTATGGTCGCCTCGATGTCGCCTTTGCCTGTGATAGGTGTGCCGGTGAAAAGCAGTAACTCTATTGACGGTTGGGATTCTATCCTTTCTATCTTACAAATGCCTGGCGGAGTGCCTGTGGCTACCGTAGCTTTAAATGCTGCTAAGAACGCAGGTTTATTAGCCGTACAAATATTGGCAAGTGCCGACGCTATGCTCTTGCAAAAAATGATTGATTATAAAGAAAATTTGAAACAAGCGGTGCTTACTGCCGCAGCAACCCTCGACGATGAATAAAGATACTTTTCAAGGCTCACGTCTTTTATTATTAGACTTTGGCTCGCAATATACCCAACTTATTGCACGCCGTGTGCGCGAATTGAACGTGTATTGCGAAATGCACCCCTACAACCATTTGCCTGAGAACTTAGAAGACTTCTCGGCAGTGATACTCTCGGGTTCGCCTTATTCGGTGCGTAGTGCAGAAGCCTTGCACCCAGACCTATCAGCACTGAAAGGTAAAAAGCCTCTTTTGGCAGTATGTTACGGAGCGCAGTATTTGGCACACTTTGGCGGTGGTGAAGTAGCCCCTTCGAACATACGAGAGTACGGGCGTGCTCACCTTACCTATATTAAGCCTAATGAACCTCTTTTTGAAGGGATTGCAGAAGGAAGTGTAGTGTGGATGAGCCATAGTGACACTATCAAACAATTGCCTACTGGGGCGGTTTGTTTGGCGAGTACTCCTGATGTAGTGAACGCTGCTTATCGCATAGAAGGAGAAGAAACCTACGCAATTCAGTTTCACCCCGAAGTGACCCACTCAGCCGATGGAATGAAGCTATTAGCTAACTTCCTTTTCAAAATAGCGAAACTTACCCCTAATTGGACGTCCGACAACTTTGTAGAGATGACGGTTGCCCAGCTAAAAGCACAAGTGGGTAATGAGAAAGTGATATTAGGCTTATCGGGAGGAGTAGACTCTACGGTAGCTGCTGTATTACTTAACAAAGCGATTGGCAAGCAATTACATTGTATTTTTGTAAATAATGGACTCTTACGCAAAAACGAGTTCGAAAACGTACTGAAACAATATGAGGGTATGGGACTGAACGTGAAGGGTGTAGATGCCTCATCGCGTTTCCTTACTGCCTTAGCAGGCAAAACCGACCCCGAGGAGAAACGCAAAACCATAGGGCGCGTTTTTATTGAAGTATTTGATGATGAGGCTCATAAAATTACCGATGCTCAATGGTTGGCGCAAGGCACTATTTATCCTGACGTGATTGAATCACTATCAGTAAAGGGACCTTCAGCGACTATCAAATCACATCATAACGTAGGAGGCTTACCCGACTATATGAAATTGAAAGTAGTAGAGCCTTTGCGTATGCTCTTCAAAGATGAAGTGCGAAGAGTAGGACGCAGTTTAGGCATCAGCGATGAACTATTAGGCAGACACCCTTTTCCAGGACCTGGATTGGCTATCCGCATTTTGGGAGATATCACTGCCGAAAAGGTAACTATTTTGCAAGAAGTAGATACTATATTCATCAACGCACTGAAAGAAAACAACCTATACGACAAAGTGTGGCAAGCAGGGGCTATTTTACTGCCTATCAACAGTGTGGGAGTAATGGGAGACGAACGTACTTACGAACGTGTGGTAGCCTTGCGCGCTGTGGAAAGCATAGACGGTATGACGGCAGATTGGGTAGACTTACCTTATAAATTTCTGCAAAAAGTGTCTAACGATATTATCAATAAGGTGAAAGGCGTAAACCGTGTGGTATACGATATCAGCAGTAAACCGCCTGCCACGATAGAATGGGAATAGACAATAAACAATTTAGAATTATCAATTAACACTAAAAAATTAAATCATAAGACAATATTATGAAACAACTTTTTACATTAGCTTTGTTATTGTGCTTAGGAGTTGCCTATGCACAACCGCAAACGTACACAGCAAATAACTATGAAAGTATTGAAAATATAGCTAAGACCTATCGCTTTTCGCCTGCTGACATCTTAAAACTCAACCCTGGACTTAAAGATGGAGTACAAAAGGGAATGACTATCAATATTCCTATCAGTAAAGTGAAGCATTACAACACTCAACGTCCTGTAGGGTTTACAACTCACTTGGTAAAAGGAGGTGAGACTTTTTTTGGTTTGTCGCAAAAATACAACATCACTATTGATGATTTAAAGCGCTATAATTTAGACCTCTATATAAGAGAGTTACAAGAGGGTGAGCGCATTACTATTCCGCTATTTAGCAAAACAGCTGAAATGGTACAAAAAAGTGTACAAGGACAAAAACGGTACGTAGTAAAACCACAAGAAACACTTTGGCGCATCGCTAAAAACCACAATGTGAGTGTAGAGGAATTGGAAAAGCTGAACAAAAACGAAAAAGGTTTCAACCCTAATAGTATAAGAGAAGGGCAAGAAATCTGGGTGCCAGCCTCTTCTACTGATAGTACAGAGCTTGAACCACCAGCTCGCCCTAATACTAAGAAAGAAGTAGTGCTTTACCTTGTAGAGAGAGGGGAAGGATTTTACAGCTTAGAACGCAAGTTCGGTTTATCGGAGGCTGAGCTTGTGAAACTAAATCCTAGTCTTAAAGATGGATTGAAAAGCGATGCTCAAATATGGATACCCAAAGAGAATTACGAACACTATAAGAGTGCTTCACAGAATAATACAGCAAACTACAACTTTCAGAATTCTAACAATACCTTGCGTTCAGCATCTTCACCAGCCAATGTGAAGGAGATATCTTATATTTTACCCTTTAAACTATCGGATGTCAGCACTGGACAAGTTGCTATTATAAAATCTCGACTTACTGAAAATAAACTAACTCCTGTGGCTACCGATTTCTATTCAGGAGCCCTAATAGCTTTGGACTCCCTTCAAAAAATGGGATATAAGTTTAAAGTGAATGTATACGATAGTGAAGGTGACTTAAAGAAGATAGCTTCTAATGCCTCAGTACAGAACTCACAAGTGGTAATAGGTCCTTTTACCACCAAATCGTTTAATACTTTAGCATCATTGGTTACAAGTAACAATACGATATTATTAGCTCCTTTATCTAATAAGAATATAACTCTCAATCCTAATGTGTATCAGACCTTACCGAACGATGAGGTGTTGCAAGCACAAATGATTGACTATCTGAACAAAAACTATTCAGATGAGAATATGATTATCTTAGCTGATAGCAAGAATAGTTCTTTGCGTGAGAAATTAGAGCGTTCATTTCCTAATGCTAAGGTAGTAACTGAAATGTCGGCTAATGGATTTGTTAATGCTCTAAACTACAACAAGGAAAATGTGGTCTTATTACAGTCGAATGATATAGGTTACGTGTCGATGGCAGTGCGTTTGTTGCACAATGCGCTTAAATCTAAAAGGAACAACACCTTCCCTAAGATTATGTTGGCGACTGTGGATAGAGGTTCAGTATACGATTCTAATAATCTTTCTAACAACCAGCTATCCGATTTACGCTTTACTTATCCTACTGTAAATAAATATTCTAATGGTACAGATAGTTTTTCTGCGCGATATTTAAAGACTTATGGTATTCTACCTAATAAGTATGCTATTCGCGGATTTGACCTTACTATGGATGCTGTATTGCGTTTGGGAGTATCGGGCAATCTTACCAGTGCCAATACACGTATAGGAGAGACTTCTTACTTAGAGAATAAATTTGCCTACTTAAAAAATGCTTATAAGGGAGGTGGCTATGAAAACCAAGGCGTGTATATTGTACAGTATGACAATATGGAAGTAAAAGAATTAAAATAAAACTAAATTATAATTAAAAATGAGAGTAGCAGTAGTAGGCGTTACCGGAATGGTAGGTAACGTGATGTTAGAAGTACTTGCAGAACACAAATTTCCCGTAACCGAATTAATTCCGGTAGCATCAGAGAAGTCAGTAGGGAAGAAAATTACTTTTCAAGGAACTGAATATACTGTGATAGGCTTACAACAAGCCGTATCGCTCAAACCCGATTTAGCTCTTTTTTCAGCAGGAGCTACCGTCTCTAAAGAATGGGCACCTAAGTTTGCCCAAGTAGGGACAACAGTGGTAGATAACTCATCGGCGTGGCGTATGGACGATACTAAAAAATTGGTAATTCCTGAAATCAATGCCGATGTGCTTACGAAAGACGATAAGATTATTGCAAACCCTAATTGTTCTACGATACAGATGCTCGTAGCTTTAGCTCCTTTACAAAAGAAATACGGTATCAAGCGTGTGGTAGTCTCTACTTACCAGTCGATTACAGGTACAGGAGTGAAAGCCGTACGCCAGTTAGAAAACGAATACAAAGGAGAAAAAGGCGAGATGGCTTATCATTACCCAATACACCGCAATGTGATTCCTCATTGTGACGTGTTTGAAGATAATGGTTATACCAAGGAAGAAATGAAATTGGTGCGTGAAACTAAAAAGATACTCCGAGACGACAGTATTGCAGTAACAGCTACAGCGGTGCGCATACCGGTAGTAGGCGGACATAGTGAAGCGGTGAATGTAGAATTGAAAAAGGATTTTAATGTTGATGAAGTGCGTGCACTCTTAGCACAATCGCCTGGGATTAAGGTGCAGGATAACACTGATACGAATACTTACCCTATGCCACTGTACGCTCACGGCAAAGATGATGTATTTGTAGGACGTATCCGTCGTGATGAGTCCCAACCTAATACTCTTAACTTATGGGTAGTAGCTGATAACCTGCGCAAAGGAGCTGCTACTAATACCATACAGATTGCTGAGTATCTCATCGCACATAGACTGTTATAGTAATGATGTATTTGAAAAGTATTAATGCTTAGAAAATATAAAAAAGTGTTACATTGATAATAAGAAAATAAAATATACAAAATTTTATAAATCTTATAATCAACCACTTACTAAAACACATAAAACTTTTTCAAAAAAAAATGTATAAAAATTTTGTAGGAAAATAAAAAGGTTATACCTTTGCACCCGCAAAAGAGGATAGTAATGCCTTTGGAGCGGAAAAAACAACACGTACATTGACATAATGTTGTACAGCACAAAAAAGATTTAAAGAATTGAGTGAAACCTGAAGTCAATAACTAAGAATCGGTTAGAAGATATAAAAGATTTTAACGATGAAGAGTTTGATCCTGGCTCAGGATGAACGCTAGCGGCAGGCCTAACACATGCAAGTCGAGGGGGAAGTTACTTTCGGGTAACTGAGACCGGCGTACGGGTGCGTAACGCGTATACAATCTGCCTTTCACTGGGGGATAGCCCGAAGAAATTTGGATTAATACCCCATAGTATAGTAGTGTGGCATCACACAACTATTAAAGCCTTGGTGGTGAAAGATGAGTATGCGTTCTATTAGCTAGTTGGAGAGGTAACGGCTCCCCAAGGCGATGATAGATAGGGGTTCTGAGAGGGATGTCCCCCACACTGGTACTGAGATACGGACCAGACTCCTACGGGAGGCAGCAGTGAGGAATATTGGACAATGGTCGGAAGACTGATCCAGCCATGCCGCGTGCAGGATGAAGGTCTTATGGATTGTAAACTGCTTTTGTAAGGGAAGAATAAGGACTACGTGTAGTTTGATGACGGTACCTTACGAATAAGCATCGGCTAACTCCGTGCCAGCAGCCGCGGTAATACGGAGGATGCGAGCGTTATCCGGAATCATTGGGTTTAAAGGGTCTGTAGGCGGGCTAATAAGTCAGAGGTGAAAGCGCTCAGCTCAACTGAGCAACTGCCTTTGAAACTGTTGGTCTTGAATGGTTGTGAAGTAGTTGGAATGTGTAGTGTAGCGGTGAAATGCTTAGATATTACACAGAACACCGATAGCGAAGGCATATTACTAACAATTAATTGACGCTGATGGACGAAAGCGTGGGGAGCGAACAGGATTAGATACCCTGGTAGTCCACGCTGTAAACGATGGATACTAGCTGTTTGGTTTAAGGATTGAGTGGCTAAGCGAAAGTGATAAGTATCCCACCTGGGGAGTACGTTCGCAAGAATGAAACTCAAAGGAATTGACGGGGGCCCGCACAAGCGGTGGAGCATGTGGTTTAATTCGATGATACGCGAGGAACCTTACCAAGGTTTAAATGGGGACTGACAGGGGTAGAGATACCTTTTTCTTCGGACAGTTTTCAAGGTGCTGCATGGTTGTCGTCAGCTCGTGCCGTGAGGTGTCAGGTTAAGTCCTATAACGAGCGCAACCCCTGCCATTAGTTGCTAACGAGTAGAGTCGAGCCCTCTAATGGGACTGCCGGTGCAAACCGAGAGGAAGGTGGGGATGACGTCAAATCATCACGGCCCTTACATCTTGGGCTACACACGTGCTACAATGGCCGTTACAGAGAGCAGCCACTGCGTGAGCAGGCGCGAATCTATAAAGACGGTCACAGTTCGGATCGGAGTCTGCAACTCGACTCCGTGAAGCTGGAATCGCTAGTAATCGGATATCAGCCATGATCCGGTGAATACGTTCCCGGGCCTTGTACACACCGCCCGTCAAGCCATGGAAGCTGGGAGTACCTGAAGACGGTTACCGCGAGGAGCTGTTTAGGGTAAAACTAGTGACTGGGGCTAAGTCGTAACAAGGTAGCCGTACCGGAAGGTG
>NZ_JBPRKH010000012.1:0-99159 GCF_051417515.1 Capnocytophaga sp. G1920 | reverse complement strand
TGAAGGGTGTTTAGAGGCTTTGAAGAAGGCTTTAAAAGGGAAGAAAAGGTCAGAGTCTTTAATACATCATTCGGATAGAGGAGTTCAATATTGTTGCAAAGAGTATATATTGTTATTGCAAAAAGAGCACATTCAAATTAGTATGACTCAGGAGAATCACTGTTACGAAAATGCTCACGCGGAGCGTATCAATGGGATTCTCAAGCAAGAGTTTAATTTAGGAGTTACTTTTAATACTGAACAACAAGTTCTTAGTGCGGTATGCTCGGCTATAAAGACATATAATCAAAAACGTCCTCACTATGCATTGAACTTAAAAACTCCTGATCAGGTGTACTTTCAAAAGGTAGCTTAATAAGAAAATTTGACTAATAAAACAATAATTAATTATGACAACCTTTTTTAGGACGTGACAAAACTAAGAATACCTCCGCTAGTTTACAAGGCGTAGCCTTGATTTTGTTTAAATTTTGTTTGATTTCTGAGGCACAGCCTCATTCCTCTAATACAACCTCACACCCCATTTTCTCATTTTCTAATTTCCTAATTCTCTAATTTTTAACCCTTATCGTGCTACGACTTGCTAATTTGCTAATTACGTCGTATCTTTGCACCCAATAATAAAAGAAAACATCAAGAATGAATACACCGCAAGAATTGTGGCGCAACAAGTAATTAGTAATAAACACCGTAAACTTTGCCAAAGTTGAAACCCACTAAAAAATGACAGTAAAGATAAAAAACCTATCAAATAACGAGCTCCCTTCATATCAAACTGAAGGAGCCGCAGGCGTAGACCTAAGAGCTAATTTGCCTAACAGTAACATCACCTTACAACCCTTAGAGCGCACCCTCGTGCCTACCGGCTTATTCTTAGAAATACCCGAAGGTTATGAAGCACAAGTGCGTCCGCGTAGCGGTATGGCAATCAAGCACGGCATTACAGTAATCAATAGCCCAGGTACTATCGATTGTGATTATCGTGGCGAGGTAAAAGTTCCTATCGTAAACCTATCCAATGAACCCTTTACTATTACCCACAGCGACCGTATTGCCCAAATGGTGTTTACCAAGTATGAGAAAGCCACTTTTGAAACTGTAACCGAGCTTTCACAAACTGAAAGAGGTACCGGAGGCTTCGGAAGCACCGGAGGTAATTAGCAGATTATAAATGACAAATTACGAATTGAAATATGAGTTACAAACTATCATTTGCGGAACGGGCAAAGTTAGCTATGGAGATACTATCCAAGCAGCCTCCCGTTACCTTAGAGGAAGCAAGAGAACAAGCTCGCAAAGTGAGGGAGCGAAGTACTTCAAAAACGAAGAAACAGCGCGCCTTAGCCTTAGTAAATGAATAGAAGCTAAACACCATCTCAAACTTTGCCAAAGTTCTTGCCTGTGCGGCTCGCACCTTTGGCAAAGTTGAAAATCTTATTAAAACATTATGAAAAAAATCATCTTAATCCTTACAGTCTTGCTATTGGTGAGCTGTAAAACCAAACAAGCAGTGGTAACCCCCGCTGGTAGAACAAGCGTTGATAAACAAGCCAAAGAAATTATCAACCGTCACCTAAAATCGTTTCCTACTTTTAAAACACTTAGCGCTAACCTGCAAGTAACTTATAAAGACGGTAAGAATGAGCAGAGTTTGCCTCTATCTTTCCGTATGGAGAAAGACAAAACAATATGGGTATCCGCTCCTTTGGGAGTAGCCAAAGCACTCATCACCCCTGAAAAAGCCGAATATTATAACCGTTTAGACAGTTCTTTTTTCAGCGGTGATTTTAGCTATATCAGCAAACTGTTAGGCATTGATGTAGGTTTTAACGAATTACAGAACCTATTATTAGGCAATGCGCTTTACAGTCTCAACTTTAAAAGCGAAGGTTTTATCAAGCTCCTCCCTGAGGACAACAACCGCTATAATATTGAGGTCACCGGCGAGTCGCCCGTAGAAGTGATTTACCGTTTCCTACCTGATAATTACCGTGTGGAGGTTACCGAAGTAAATCATTTGGGAGCAAACCAAAAGGCAATAGCAACTTACAGCTATCAGCAAGTGGGGGAACTCTTATTACCTCTCTCCATTAAGATAGTTGCCAGCGAGGGAGAGAATAGCACCCAAATCACTTTAGAGTTCAAAGGATTGGATTTAGATAAAAAACTGTCCTTTCCTTTTAAAATCCCATCGGGAATGAAAGAAATAACAATAAACAAGTAACAAATGTGTCGCAAACTTTGCCAAAGTTCTTGCCTGTGTGGCTCACACCTTTGGCAAAGTTAAAAATACGTTAAACTGTCCGTCGTGCTACGACCTATGAATATACTAAAAATCACACTGCTTTTGCTTTGCTTTCCGCTACTCCTTACAGCGCAAACTAAGCAAAAAGAATTAGAACAACGCAAGAAGGCTCTGCTCGAACAAATCAAGCAGATGTCCGCTTTACGCCAACAACAAAGTCAGCAACACAAAACTACCATTCAGCAGATAGAAGTTGCTAATGAGAAGATATTAGCGCGCACACGCCTAATACAAATCAATCAGCAACAGGCAAATTTACTTTCTAAAGAAATAGCTGACAATGAGGAACAACTGCGTACCCTTAAAAAAGAATTGGAATACCACAAAGGAGAATACGCTAAGATTATCAAACAGTCGTTCAAAAGTAAATCGGCACAAAACCGATTGTTATTCTTGCTTTCTTCCGAAAGTTTTTCGCAAGCCTACAAGCGATTGGCTTATATGAAACAGTATGCCAACTATCGCAAAGAACAGGTGAGCCTCATACGAGAAAAGACTGATAAAATAAAGACTATCAACAATACTTTGGTAGCCCAACGCAATACTAAAAACCAAGTATTGGAAGAGCAACGCCAAGAGCAAGCTACTTTGGAGACTGAGAAAAAGGAACTGGAAGTGTTGGCTACCAATATCCGTGCCGCAGAGCGCAACTACGAAGCACAGATACGCGAAAAACAAAAACAAGCTAACGCTATCGACCGCGAAATACAGCGCCTGATTCGTTTAGCTATTATAGAGGCAAATAAACGTGAGAAAGAGCGTTTAGCTGCTTTAAACAGAGGAAAAAATGCTCCTAAAACTACTTCTTCCCCTTCCTCAGGTTCTAATACTGAAATTATTTTTGTACTTACTCCCGAATCGCGTAAAGTAGCCGATAGCTTCGAAGCCAACAAGGGTAATCTTATTTGGCCAGTGGCAAAGGGCTACAAATCGCAAGGTTTTGGGGTGTATTACGACCCTGTATATCCTGAGTTGCAACATTACAATAATGGGGTAACCATTGCTACTGAAAAAGGTTCAGAAGCCCGTTGTGTGTTTGAAGGCGAAGTATCAGCCATACAATCGATACCAGGAAGTAACAAAGTAGTGCAAGTGCGACACGGTAACTACATCACTATTTATTACAATCTCACTGATGTGTATGTAAAGAAAGGAGATAAGGTAAAAGCCAAAGAGCCTCTTGGCAAAATCTTCACTGATAGCAATGGCAAGACTGAAATGAAGTTCTTTATATATAAAAACACTACCCGCCTCAACCCCGAATTCTGGATACATAAAATGTAATAACATAAGAAAATCCCTACAAAAGAAAGTAAACTTTTGTGGGGATTTTTATTTGAGTGCTATTGTTAGTTCCAGTAGTAAGTTAAATATTCAGTATTATGTTTTTTTTCTTCTTATCATAATTGTCTTCCTAAAAATTATTCCTTTTTATAACTCGCAATTATTTTGTATATTTGCATTGGAATTAGCTTTTATAAAAATGCTAAATCTAATGATGTTTAACAAGTAAAATTAAATTAAATGAATAAAGAAGAGAAAGAAAAAGTCCATTCTCCTAAAATAGATATGAGGGAAATGGTAAGACAAATCTATGCATTAGTGAAAAGAAGTCAAGAAAACTTTGATAGTTCTAACTATGGGGAAAATGATATTCGAAAAGATATTTTTACATATATGAAGTCTGAACTTCAGTTCCTAATGTTAGGGATTATGTTATCTAAAGAACTAACAAGCTATGAATGTTTTTGGTCTAAATGGAGAAATAGTCCCTCACAAGAGGAGAATGTGAAGAACCATCAAGGAGATTTCTTAAATTCTTTATTTAATAGTTTCTATTTTTTGTTTTTTGTTCAGGTAGAAAATTATCTTCGTTTAATAGCTAATGATATTAATAAAGAAAAATTTTCTATAATGAAAACGTTTAAGAATTTAGCAAAAGAATACTATTTAAGCAAAGAAGATGAAAATTTGTTTTCTATATTTTCTGAGTTAAGAAATCTTTCTCACAATGGAGGTTTTTATAATAAAGAAAATAAGTCTATTGAATTTAAAGGAAGAATTTTTAATTTTAAAAAGGGGAAAGGTACAATATTACCATTTTCTGTGATAGAAAACAATATATTCATAGCTGAACACATCATTGATTTAATAGAAAAGATAAACCAAAAAACAGAAAAAATTGATTATATAGAGAATAATTACGCTAAAATAGAATTTACTTATGAATAATGCTTACAAACTTGCACTAAAAAATGATTTCAAAAACTTTTAAACACCTTTCAATTGGGATTATAATCTCGTACTATAATGACCCCTCAAACATTCATTCACTTCCCCCTCCCCTAAAACAACCTCAACTGTTCCACGGGCAGTAACTGAAATGTTTTGCGGTGGTGCTCAGTAGCACCGTGCTCGGCGATAGCCTTGCGGTGTTCAGGGGTAGGATAGCCTTTGTTTTGTTCCCAATGATACTCAGGGAACTGCTGGGCAAGGTCTTCCATATAGGCATCGCGGTAGGTTTTCGCAAGTATCGAAGCCGCTGCGATGGTTTGTATTTTGCCGTCGCCTTTTACTACACAAGCGTAAGGAATTTTCTGGTAAGGCACAAACTTATTACCGTCTACCGCTATAAAATCAGGGGTTATTTTGAGCTGAGCAATAGCGCGGTGCATTGCTGTGATAGAAGCACGGAGGATATTCAGCTCGTCTATTTCGGCAGGGAGTACGTGACAAACAGCATAAGCTACTGCCTCACGCTCGATGATAGGTCGCAAGAGGTTGCGCTGCTTTTCGGTGAGTTGTTTAGAGTCGGTGAGGAGCTCATTTTTGAAGTCGGGAGGCAATATCACAGCTGCCGCTGTTACAGGACCCGCCAAACAGCCGCGCCCTGCCTCATCAGTGCCCGCTTCTAATGAAGAATGATAGAATAATTGTAGCATAGGTAAGAGATAAGACGTAAGAGATATAGGCAGTTGTAAAAAAGTGAAGAATATCTACTCCCTCCCCTTAAAAAGCAATAGAAAAACCCGATTTTATTACCTAAAATCGGGTTTTTTCTTAATTTTATTTTTGTGTAATGAATCTCGAATAGTAGCTTACATCAAATGTTTCATTTGTTCCTGAAATTCCGTTGTACGTAATTACACTAATAACAGATAGGGCTATAATCCCTGCAAAAAACAGCACTTTTCTTTCTGAAAATATAGCACAATACACCAAATATACAACAGCAGGTACGAAAAGCAAATAAGGAAGTACTACCCTTATATTGTTGAGAAATAAAGCAGCTACCATTAAAATTAATAGAAAAGGAGCGTACATAAGTAATAACCCCTTGCGTGTTTCTTCTTTACTTTTTGTTCTGAACAAAAAGTAAGAAACCGTTGCCGATAGTATCAGGAATACAATTAGCATATAAGGAAGATATCCATTAAAGATAAATCCCGCTAAAATGTAAAGCGATACGACTATCAAGTTGTTTTTAAGAGCCTGTTTCATACAATTATTTTTAGTCAAAATCCTATATAATTAGCCTCTTTTATTACATGATTGTAAAAAGAGAAAACCACAACCCCAACTTGATTCGGTACAATTTTCTGTGGGTTCCATATAAAGTTCTGAAAGACACCATCTACAATTACAACCTAGTCTAGCTGTTGCCATATTAGAATCAGAATATCCTCCTATATAATAAGAGGTCTTCAATTTAGCAATATCATCAATAAAGTTTTCTGAAACTTTATTTTTTCCAATGAAGTTACCTGAATAATTATAGTCATTTAGAGACTCAAACATTAAATAAAAGTCTTCATAGGGTATTGACTCTGCTAGCTTAATAGTTGCTTCATTGAAACGTTGATACTTGTCTTTATCACCAAAGTCTTCAATAAAATCTTTTATGATTTTGATATTTTTTTTAATATCACTATTGAAATCTTGTTTCAAAAGGTGATCCATTTTTTCTATCCAAAGTTTTTGTTTAACTTCGAAAGATGCTTCATTGAAATCATTTAGAATTTCTTCTGAACTTTTATTTTCTATAAACTCAGTTCTGAAATCCTTGACTTCATTTTTGTTGTTTTCATTGTCATTATTTTGTGTTTTACTACACGAAATAAATAGACAGAAAAATGTTACAGTTAAAAATAAAAATTTTTCTTTCATACTAAAAACGTTTAAAATTATGGAGCAAATCTATGCGATAAAAATTAAACAACCAAACAATTAACAAAGTTTAACTTTTTAACAATTGTTTTTTCTTAGTTCAGTCATATTTTTACTGTTTTCAGTGTAAAACTATTTCAGGACGTGACAATTCTTACCTCTTACCTAAAATAAGTGTCGAGCAGTTGCCTCCAAAGCCAAAAGAGTTAGAAAGCACGTGCTGTATAGGTTTGTATTTTAGTTCGGTTTGTGGGCGGATAGGCACTTCTTCCATTGGAGTGCTGAAGTTGAGGTTAGGGAATACTACCCCGTGTTGTAAGGCTAATACACTAAATACCGCTTCTACTGCCGAAGCTACTGCCAAAGTATGCCCCGTAAAGGCTTTGGTAGAACTAAAATCGGGGACGTGCTCGCCAAAAATACGCATTAAGGCACGACTTTCGGAGAGATCGTTGTTTACGGTAGCAGTGCCGTGTGCATTGATATAATCGATATCTGTAGGGGTTAATCCTGCTGTTTGTAGGGCTTTTTGCATTGCTAAAAATGCGCCTTCACCATCAGCGGAGGAGGCTGTTTGGTGATAAGCATCATTCGCATTGCTCCATCCTTTGATTTCTGCTAATATAGTAGCCCCGCGTTGTAGGGCATTTTCTTCAGTTTCTAATACCAAAAAAGCACCTGCTTCCCCTAAGTTTAATCCCTTGCGATGTTGGTCGAAAGGAGTGCAGTCGGTATCCGAGAGAATCATCAAAGTGTTAAAGCCGTTGATAGTGAATTTAGAGAGGGCATCAGCGCCACCGGCAATGAGGCAATTAGCTCTGCCAGTGCGTAGTAGGTTGATAGCCGTTATTATAGCATTTGCGGAAGAAGAGCAGGCAGTACTCACGCTGGTTACAACGCCTTTTATGCCTACATAATCGGCGATTTGGTGAGTTACCTCGCCTATGTTGTGAGTAGTGATATAGCGTCGCAGGGGTTCATCATCGCCATAGCGGAAAAAATAGTTTTCGGTCATATCCATACCCCCCACCGTGGAAGCCATAATGAGTCCGCAGTGAGTGAGGGCTGAAGAGGTAAGACCGGCATTGGCAATGGCTTCCTGCAAGGCGATAATCCCCAAGAGAGAGGTGCGTGAATAGGCGTTCACTTCGGGTAATCGCAAAGCAGTAACAAACTCAGTGTTCGTGCGTTTGATTTCGCCTACCTTGATGTGGTCGGCGTGAATGGTTGCTACATTTTCAATCCTGCTGATGCCAGCTTGGCGATGAGTAAGGGCATAAAAATGCTCTCCGACAGTGTTACCTATCGAAGAGTTGATACCCATTCCCGTAATGACTACTTTTTTCGGCATCGCTATTTGGTGCGGTGAGCGGTGATGTAATCAGCCATTGTTTTCACCGATTGGAAGATTTCTTTTCCTTTTTTAGGGTCGTCTAAGCGGATACCGTAATTCTTGTCGAGTAGTACGATAAGTTCGAGAGCATCGATAGAGTCGAGGGCTAAGCCAGTACCAAAGAGAGGTTCATTTTCATCGATATCCTCGGGGGTTACTTCTTCTAAGTTGAGTACTTCAATAATTTTGTTCTTGAGTTCTAAAATAAGTGCGTCCATTATAAATATATTAATATCAGGGGGCAAAGATAGTGAAGAATTAGCAAATTAGCAAATTTAGGAAATTAGGGAATTAGCAAATTCAAAAATTAGGGAATGAGGAAATTTGAGAAATCTCATTTATATAAGAGCTGAAATATTCAGTTTAAAGATTACAAGGGTTTTTGAGAGCTACTGCGGAAGTGCAGAATATAGATTGTATCGTTTTCCTCATCTACTTGGTAATACAAAATAAATCTACTTTTAAAGAAAACTCTTTTATAAGCATCTATAGGTTCTACATAATTAGCTAAAAAATAAGGAGATGTAGTAATTTCTTTTACTAATTTAAGCGTCTCTACATCAATCTTTTTAGAATAAGAATCCGACATATTATGAATTGTCCAATACATCAGAGTCTGTTTAAATTCAATTTTAGCTTCTTCTGTCCAAAAAACTTTCATAATATGCTCTTGCTTCATTAAAAACCTCCTCATTACTGTACACTCTCCCGTGTTTGATATCTTCGCGTGCACGCTCTATACTGCGGATATCTTCTTCCGTAATTTCAAAGGAATCTTCAGGTTCAGCAACCTCTATTCCCATATCAGCCAAAGCTTTTACTGCTAATTGGTACTGCTGAAAATCTAATTGATTTTTTAATATTATGGTATTCATTATTTTTTACTTTTAAAGTTATACAACGGCAAAGATAGTGAAGAATTAGCAAATGAGCAAATTTGAAAATTAGCAAATTGTGCAATGAAGGTTATAAAGCATTTGTAATTCTGTTCTCTATACTTTTAGCTAAAGAAACTATGGTTTCATCATAGTTTTGAGGTGTTTTTAAAATCTCGTTTAAATGATGTTTTATCTTCATTAATATTTCTGTTCCTATAGCACTATATCTTATACTATCGGATAATTGTGTTGCTATTTCAGTATGTCCTTTCTGCTTTAAAATGTTGATAAGATGGTCAGTCTCTTTGTATAAATCCATAAATTCTTTATAAACGTGATGAAAAATAACTGATTTTTGTTGTAAATAACTTAACCAAAGTTAAAATTTAGGCTAAGTTTGTGATGCTACACATTTTCTAATCTGCTAATTGGCAAATTTTACTAATCTATTAAAGTTGCTATGGCTCTATAATCGCCCTCTAAGAACTCTACCCACGCCATTAGTACACTTTGGGCTTTGCCTTGGGCTAATAGAGCTTGGCTATACTGTTGTAGGAAAGGTTCAGCTTGCTCGTAGCTATCGAATACAAAAAAACTGTTCTCGGTTTTCAGCTGGTGGCGTATGCTTATCTCACCTAAACAGATGTTGGGTAGGGTGTAAACAAACACAGCGGGACTGGGGTAATATTCGTGTGGGTTCGAGATAGTAGCTTGATGTTTAAGGTCGGTATCGAGACTGGCAGAACGATTGGCGAATACAAGGGCAACGCTATTTTTCTCCGACTGCGAAAACGGACGCAAGAGGACTTCGGCTGCTAAAAAAGCGAGCTTGCTGAGGTTATCCATTTTGAAGAACTTGGGATAATCCATTTGCAGGGCTTTGAGGGCTTTTTTGGAGAAATCGACGAAAGAAGTACTTTTATCGGAGAAAAGCACAGAGTCGTTGAGAGTTATGGTATTATTTTTTATCGTACAAGTTTTCATATTTTAAGTGATACTATACAAGGGAGCTCCTATGAGTTCAAAATCTTTCTTATTCAAGGTATAGATACTCATATCGAAGCTGTTTAAACTTTTTCCTATAATAAAATAAAAGTTCCCGAAAATTAGTAATTTTGTGTTTGAAAAAAAAGAACACCAAAATTCAGGAACTTTGGGCAAAGATACAATAAATAATTGGATTATTTCCTTTTTAAGTGTAGGAAAAAGAGGATTTAAAAGTAATTTTGATTTAACTTCAGTATTTTTATTGACAATTAGGAGATTGAAAATAAGATAGTAATGAATAAAACTTCCAATTGAAACCATTTTGAAAAAAAGAAAAATCTCTTGGCAAAATGTCTATTACTACTTTAATAAATGGAGTAAAGACGGTAGCTTTCAGCGAATATGGTTAAATCTATTAAGCAAGAAGAAAAGAAAATTAGACATATCTTGCGTTCAATTGGATGGTAGTCATACACGTTGTCGTCAAAAAGGAGAGTCTGCAGGTTATCAAGCAAGAAAAAAAGCCGTAACTACAAATAGCATTTTTGTGTGATAATAAAGGGCAAATGATAGCAATGGGAAGCCCTAAAGCAGGAAATCACAATGACTTATATGAAATAGAAGAAGCAGGAATAGAACACAAAGAACTGTTTCTCAATGCTGATGCAGGATTTGATAGCAAATCTCTTAGAGAGTTTTTAGAAAGCAAAGAAATTATAGCAAATATTAAACCTAATCCCCGAAATGGAGAGCAACCAGATGTTTATTTTGATGAAGAATTGTACAAAAATAGGTTTAAGATTGAACAAGCAAATGGTTGGCTTGACGGATATAAAGGTTTGATAATGAGATATAAATGTCTTGATGTAACTTGGATTGGAATGCTTCTATTAGGGTTTATCTCCAAGTTCCTCAAAAAAGTTTAAACACGTTTTTTGTAAAAAAAGAAAACCACCTCTTCCGAGATGGTTTAATTTACCAAATGAAATATTTTTAAAATTCTATATCGTAATAATCAATACTGTTGTAAGGATGTGGTCCATTTTCTTGTGTGATATGTATTCTATCAATTTTTCTATACAGAATTTCAGGAGCAGAACCGTTTTTCCATTCAGAAGCAAAGAATTGGATATCTTTCCCTTGGTCAAATTCACCTGATAAATTTTGCCCGTTGAAATGTAAGAAATATTCTTGCTTATGCCATTTAGAAGAACTTAGGAAATTCATATTAGGAGCACCTCCGTCCTCAAATCTAAAATAAAAAACATTTCTAAATCTATTACCTTGTTGTTCTACTTTCGTCCAAGCCTTTACTTTTGCTACGTCGAAACGGAATTCGTAAGGAAGCACAGTGATGTCTTTCTCCTTATCCTTATTACCATCAACTCTCTTATAAAAGCTAAAAGGAATTTCATAAGAACCAGCTTTCTTAGGAATGATATAGACCTTATAAGTATCTGCCTTGTAATAGGTGATTGCATAAGTAAGGATGTCTACTTTTGGAGCTTTTTGTCCTTCTCCTACATAAGCTAACATTTCATAATCTTTAACCGGGTTGTTATAATATGCAGAAGATTCTATTGTCTGAGGTTTTATATACTCAACTTCCTTACCTGTATTATCTTCTAAATCAGTAATGGTAAATTCAAGTTCAATATGTTCTCCAAGCTTTACGTTCTTTAGGTTCTTTGTCTCTGTAACTAATGGTTTAAATGTTACACTTACTTTTGGAGAATTACTGTCATCATTATCTTTTTTACAAGAAACTAATACGACCGCTACTATTAAAAATAAAAATGCCCTCTTCATATTTATAGTTTTTTATATGTAAATCGATTTTCTGTATATATCGTACGTATCGTAATAGGTCTGTTATCCTTTATAGCTGAAATTCTATAGCTTATTGGCACACACGATTTTACTAAGGTTTCAGCAGAAGGCGATTTTAAGAAATTCATAAAACTATCAAAATCAGTAACTACTTTTGAACTTTCTACATCTCCTCCCCAAAGAAGTACTTTCATCTTTGTGCTATTGAATAGTTTTTTCATCTCATTTTTACTTTCAGCACTTATTTCTACTCCAAACTTACCAAGATTAGCACCAATAGATCCTGAAATAGTCTTTCTTATTGTTTCTGAATTCTCATCTGTTTCAAGTAGCAAGTACGCTACACGTCCATAGTCTACACTACTTACATACACAGGTTCATAGCTTCCTACATTATGAATATTTCCCCAGTCATTGGCTAATTTAGGATCTACCGAAGCAGTATAAAATATTTGGCTTACCTTTACCATTACGTGATTTTTCGTGTGTTCTTTTAAGTGCTCTTCTGTATAACCAAAACTACCGCTTACAATCTTTACGAAATTAGCTTTTACGTGAACTGAAAAAGTTTTGTTAAAACTCTCTTTTGTAGTTACACTTTCTGAAGTAAAATCAGTAAGTGCAGCAGTGTTTTTATAATCAATATTTCTATACGTAAGATCATTGACTTTTTGTCGTACATCGCTTAGTATGGGAAGTGCTTTTATGGGGATAACATTATCTTTTCCCCTTAAGGTTGTTGAGATTGTAATTTCCTTAGGATTGGTAATCACTAAATTTGTATACACCCCATTCATAAATGACTCTCCATCTAATACACTACCAGGGTAGATAACGTCAATAAGACTGTTATCTATCAGTTGAGGGGGGTCTAAGGTTAATTGTTTTTGAACGGTTTCGATATATTCCCTCCCTTCTGGTTTTATGTGCCCTGTAACGGCAGTACCTTTAACAACTTCTGCTTGCTCAGGGAATTCAACCCTTCTTTGTCCTGATGAATCTTCATCTTTGCTACAAGAAGTAGCTACTATAGCCAATACACTAAGGGCTATTACATTTCTAATAACTATTTTTTTCATACGGTTTAAATTTTTAATTATTTATTTTAGTGAATAGGTATATTTTTATATCTAAATGAATGTTCTTTTCCTTTTGAATCTTTAAATTTAATTGTTATGTGTAATTCAGACTCGGGCATACCTGGACTATGTCCTTCTCTTTCTATACTATAACGGAATTCTTGTTCTTCCCCAATTTTAAAATCTTGTTCTAATCTTTTTCCATCGTATTCAGAAATAAGACGCCCTCCAGTGCCTTTGAGGAAGACATCATTCTGATCATATCCATCAATTATTTTGATCTTAAAATAACGGCGTCTTACATTTACTGTACAAGCCCATACACATCCAACTACCTCAGTATAAGACCACGCATATATTTCAATTGCATTAAAATACACAGGAGGCAAATCTATAAGTTCTACTCTTTTGCCATTTACTAGTTTCTCAAGGGTAAAAAACAGGTTGAAAGTACCAGGTTTTATAGGTTTTATAAAAAACTTATAAGTTCCTTTCTTATTAAAACTAAGTTCACTGACATTGAGGTGTCCATCACCAAAAAGTCCGAAGAAATGAGAATGCTTTTTCTTCTCCTCCTTGTTTGGCTCCACATAGAGATTGTAATCATCTCCTCTTGTTTGATGTCTACCTAAATTAACTTCTCTCTTAGGAATAATTTTATATTCTACCCCCTCTTGTTCAGGGCTACTATCTGTGATGGTTACTACAAAAGGAACCATTTGATGAACTTGAATGTTTGTTATATTATGAGGAGGATCTAATTCTTTTCCATTATCTCCAATAAACCCATCTTTGATAATGGCATTAAAGGGTTGTGCCTCTTCTTCTTCAGCTTTACTGCAAGCGGTTAACACAAGAACCATACTTGCTAAAGCTAAAATCATCTTTTTCATTGCATATTATTTTAATTACTACACTGCAAAAGTATAATAAATATTATTTACCCCTCCCCATTTAACAAACTTTAACATCTTCCTTAATACAAATTTAACATTTTAAAAGTATTAAGTTGTTGAAAAACTTATTGAAGCTGTTTAAACTTTTTTTTAGAGAAGTAAAAGTTCCCGAAAATTAGTAATTTTGTGTTTGCAAAAAAAAGAACACCAAAATTCAGGAACTTTGGGCAAAGATACAATAAATAAATGGATTATTCCCTTTTTAAGTGTAGGGAAAAGAGATTTTAAAAGTAATTTTGATTTAACTTCAGTATTTTTATTGACAGTTAGGAGATTGAAAATAAGATAGTAATGAATAAAACTTCCAATTGAAACCATTTTGAAAAAAGGAAAAATCTCTTGGCAAGATATCTATTACTACTTCAACAAATGGAGTAAAGACGGTAGCTTTCAGCGAATATGGTTAAATCTATTAAGCAAGAAGAAAAGAAAACAGGAGTAATGCATATATTTTGTATGCCTATAATTTCATCAATGGTTATCGTTATTTCTGCACTACTATTAAGAATATAACGGCTTATTACATTCGTATCGCAAATTACCTTTTTCATTTTATCGGATAGGGTCACAAAAAGCAATTAACCCTTTTTTATAAAGGTCGGCTCCCACTTTTTGGGCTTCTTTTATAAGAGTAGTTAGGTTTTCTTCTTGATGTGAGTCTTCTTTTTCTTCTTTTATAAGAGCAAAACCTATTTTTTTATTACCTACATCTAAGGTAGTTTGCTTTTTTTTCTTTTCTAAAACATCTGTTCCCATAATATTCATTATTTTCTGCAAAGATACAAATATTTTGCCAATATACTACTAACGTGATTTGTAAACATTTCTTATGATATTTTAGAAATATCTAATCATTATTCACTTTTATAACTAATGCTGTGTTGCTTCCGCCGAAACCTGAGGCGGTTTTTAGGAGGTGTTTTACTTCTGTATGTTGGGTTTGTTTTAGTACATTGATGGGCTGTGAAACGCCTATGGTTTCACAATTTAGGCTCTTTAAGAGGATTTTATGGCGAGCAAATTCGATGGTGAGTACGGTTTCGAGCAAACCTGAGGTACCTAAAGTATGACCGAAGTAACCTTTGTAGCTGTTTAAGGGAGGAGATAAGAGTCCGGCGCGCATAAAGGCGTTGCTCTCCATCTCGTCGTTATAAAGGGTGCCGGTGCCGTGAGCGTTGATGAGGTCTATCTGTTCAGGGCGTAACTTTGCCTCGTCGAGGGCGTTTAGGACGCTTAAATAGAGCCCCTCGCCTGTGCGTGAAGGTCCTGAAATATGGTTGGCATCGTTGATAGAACTGCTACCCAAAAGTTGTGCTTTAGCACCTGTTGCCTCACGGGTTACATAAGCCACCGCGGTAGCCTCGCCTAAGGTAATACCATCGCGTTGAGCATCATAAGGTCTGCAAGGTTGTGCACTCATCGCTTGAAAGGATTGAAAGCCCGAAAGCACAAATTCGCTTATTTCATCGCCTGCTAATACTATGGCATTATCGTAAGCATCGGCTTTTAGGAGTCTATCGGCTACCGAGAGAGCCATTGCTCCTGAGACACAAGCGTTGGAAACGACTATGGGAGTAGTGGTTACCCCTATGGCATTAGCCATTTTTTGAGCCAAAGTTGAAAGCAGAGGAGCGCTATCGCCATTGGCAAGCGCTGAAATATTGCCTTTGGTAGAGGAAAGGATAAGAGCGGTTCGAGGGGTGATTTTGATTTTATGGAAAATAGGTGCTATTGCCAAGAGCAGAAGCTTTTCTAAGCGTGAAAAGTCATTGCGTTCTACCACCTGCTGAAATCGGCTTTCGATAGCTCCGTCGCCAATCTTAGAAAGGCAAACATCGGTGAGCTGTCCGTACATAGGATAACGGGCAATAGCTGAGCGTTCGCGCAGTAACAAACGGGCGGTGGTAGGGAGGTCGAAGCCTAAAGGGGTTACTATATTATAATGCTGGATATACATTTTTGGTGGCAGGAGCCTTAGAAACTTTTAATATAAAGTGCAAAGATACGACGTAATTAGCAAATTAGCAAGTCGTAGCACGACAGGCATAGAAAATTAGCAAATTAGCAGATTAGAAAATTAGAAAATGGGGTGTAAGGTTGAGTTAGAGGAATGAGGCTGTGCCTCAGAAATCAAACAAAATTTAAACAAAATCAAGGCTACGCCTTGTAAACCACCGGAAGAGATTAACTTTGTCAAAGGTACGAGCTACAAGCTCGCACCAGCGGAGGCAAAGTTTGAGATGAAAAAGCGATGTGTTGAGACTGTTAGGAATATTCGGAAGGAAACGGAAAAGTTCGGAAGAGGAGAAGTAGGATTTTTGATGAAAAAAGGGTATAAGAAGGGTGGGGTTAGCTTATAGGAAGCTTATACGAATCTTGGACGATTGGTATAGGAAGGGTATATAAGTGATTGACTCATAGTATAATACAGTGATATAAAAAATGGTAAAAAGAGGGTTTCGAGGCGAAAGAAAAAGGAATCCTCACCCCGTTCACATACTCTCCTATTCGGAGACTTCTCCCAAGGAGAGGGGGTGTAGTGACGAGGAGCGAATGACGAATGACGGAGGTAATAGGGGGGAAGTATGACGGAAAAGGGGGAGAGAAATTAGAGAATTAGCAAATTTGGAAATGAGAAAATGGGGTGGTGTGGGGGGCTTAGGGAATAGGCAATAGGGAATAACATCCCCCTTTACACATACCCAGCTGTCGCTGGCTACCTTCAAAGGGGGAATTGTAGCGACGAAAGGGGGGAATGTGGTGACAGGAAAAGTGTCGAGGACTTTCTAAAATAATGGGGGTGTAGTGATGTTTTCTTCTGTTTGTCAATTATCGAAAATGAACTTTTTGCCATCTTCAGCTAAAAAGACGTTCTTAAAGACTTCTTGTGCTTCCTGCTTAAAAAGATTGACATCGGGATAGCGAGAGGAGTAGTGCCCCAGAATGAGGGCATCGGCGTGGGCATTCTTAGCTGTGAGTCCTGCTTGGTAGGCGGTGGAGTGCATTGTTTTAACGGCAAGTTCTTCGTTTATCTTTAAAAAGGTAGATTCGTGATACACGACTCTTGCACCTTGTATTTCGGCAGCCAAAGCTTCGAAATAAAGAGTATCGCTACAATAGGCATAGCTTTGCGGACGGTGAGGGTCGAAGGTGAGCTCGGTATTGGCAATAGTTTTGCCGTTTTCTAATGTTATATCTTTGCCGTTTTTGATGTTCTGATAGTCGCACGTTTGTATCTCGGGATACTCAGCTATTGCGTCGATATTTAGGCGACGTTCACCTTCTTTTTCTTGGAATAGGAAGCCATTGGTATAGACGCGGTGTTGCAACGGAATGGTACGCACGAGTACTTTGTCGTCTTCGTATAAGAGTTCGGAGGTTTTGGAAGATAGTTCGTGAAAATACAAGGGGAAAGGAGTATAAGCACCGCCGAGTTTGAGAATGAGCAAAACGGCTTCTTTGATGCCCTTAGGACCGTAGATGTGCATTTCGGCTTCGCGACCGAGGAGTTGGAAAGTAGAGATGAGTCCGAAGAGTCCGTAGAAATGGTCGCCGTGGAGGTGAGAGATGAAGATGTGCTTGATGCGGGAGAACTTAGCATTGGCATTGCGGAGGGCGATTTGGGTAGCCTCTCCACAATCGATGAGGAACAGATGACCGCGCATTTCGAGCAGTTGTGCCGAAGGGCGGGCATTGGAGCGAGGGGTCGCACTGTGACAACCTAAGATAGTTACTTCCATAAGTCGCGTTCTATTTCGTCGAGTTCAATAAGGTCGTACGCCTCTTGGAGGGTAGGAGCGATATGCAGGGTGAGTTCAAAATCTTCGAGCGCTAAGGCACGTTGTACCACCACCACTGATTTGTGATGTTGCTGATTGTGCTGTTGGGCAAAGACGACGAGTGGTTTAAGGTCTTTCTTTAACCAGTGTTCCTCTTCGGGGAGGGTAATGATGATGTGCTGTTTTTTAAGGGTTTCGTTGGTATTAAAATCGGCTACCCAAGAGGGAAGTTGCGTTTTAGTGAGGGTAATTACAGTAGTTTCTTTCATTGAGTAAAATTATTTGCGCAAAGTTATGAATAATATTTAAAATACAAAATAATCTTTTCAAATAAATACTCTAGAAGGTCGTAGCACGAGCCATAACACGACAGGTAATAAAAAACTTTGCCAAAATTTGAAACTTTGGCAAAGTTGTATAATATGTAGTTCGTACTAATTAATAATATCGAAGCCTGTGTATTTTCTGAGAACTTCGGGTACTACGATACCGTTGGGGGTTTGGTAGTTTTCTAAAATACCGGCTAATACGCGCGGGAGGGCAAGTGAACTACCGTTGAGAGTATGTGCTAAGCGGTTTTTACCGTCGGCGTCCTTGAAACGCAATTTAAGACGGTTTGCTTGGAAGGTTTCGAAGTTAGACACTGAGCTTATCTCTAACCACTTTTCTTGAGCGGTGGAATATACCTCGAAATCGTAAGTAATTGCTGAGGTAAAGCCTAAATCGCCACCACAAAGGCGCAAGATATGGTAAGGGAGTTTCAACTCATTGAGAATGCCTTTTACGTGTTCTATCATTCCTTCGAGTGCTTTATAAGAGCGGTCGGGGTGTTCAATGCGTACAATCTCTACCTTGTCGAACTGATGCAAGCGGTTGAGTCCGCGTACGTGAGCACCATAGCTACCAGCTTCACGACGGAAGCAAGGTGTATAGGCGGTACAGCAGATAGGTAAATCGCTTTCGTTTAAGAGGGTGTCACGGAAAATATTGGTCACAGGCACCTCAGCGGTAGGGATTAGGTAGAGGTTATCTACCCCTACGTGGTACATCTGTCCTTCTTTATCGGGTAACTGACCGGTGCCATAGCCTGAGGCTTCGTTTACTACGTGAGGCACTTGGTATTCGTTATAGCCTGCTTCGGTGTTTTTGTCGAGGAAGTAGGTAATGAGAGCGCGTTGCAGTTTTGCTCCTTTACCTTTGTACACAGGAAAGCCTGCACCAGTGAGCTTTACACCTAACTCGAAATCGATGAGGTCGTACTTCTTGGCGAGTTCCCAGTGAGGAAGAGCGTCTTTACCTAAATCAGGAATAGTGCCTGCCTCGAATACCACTACATTGTCGGCTTCGGAAGTACCTTCGGGCACCAACTCATTAGGGATATTAGGCACGCGGTAGAGCAAATCGTTAAGCTCCTCTACGGTAGTGTTGAGGGTATCGGTAAGGGTTTTGATATCTTCTTTAAGGGTAGCAGTTTGCTCTTTAAGGGTATTAGCTTTATCGGTTTCACCTGCTTTGAAGAGGTTGCCTATTTCCTTAGAAAGGTTATTGGATTTCGCCAGTGTTTCATCTAATGAAAGCTGAGTGCTACGGCGTTTTTCGTCTAAGGCGATAATATCGTCTATGAGAGACAACTCTTTAAAGTTGCGCTTTTTAAGACCGGTGAGCACGCGGTCTTTTTCTTCTCTAATAGTGTTTAGTTGTAACATATCTTTTCAATTAACAATTGACAATTGACAATTAACAAGGGAGTAGGAGGTTAATCTTTATCTTTATAATGTCCATAAGCTGACAAAATTTCTATGCGCTTTTTCTCTTCAAAAATCTCGTACATTAGTCTATGTTTTGCATCTATTCTACGAGACCAAACATCACTTTCTCCATAATGCCTAAGAGCTTCAGGATTTCCTACTCCACGAGTAGGATCTTGTGCTATCTCTTCTAAAAGTTCAGCAATTCTTTTAAGAATTTTTACCTGCTTTGCTTTTTTGTGTTTCTTAATATGCTTAAAATAAGTATCAGAGTAAGAAAGCTCATATAAAACTGCATCTTCTTCCATTATTCTAAAAGCATTTTACGCATTTGTTCTTTACTAACTTTTGTCTTTTTCTCAGCACGAGCCTTATCAACCATACTAAAGAACTCTTGCTCTGTCATTTCAGTATCATCTGTTACTTTTAGTATCTTAAATTTTAAACTTTTAAGTGCTAATTTAGCTTCTTCTAAGGATATTCCTTTAGGAGGTTCAATGGTTAAAGTTCCTGTTCTCATTTGTTATTATTTTTTAAGTGTTAGGATTTGACGTAAAATGTAATAAGTATTTTTCAACTTTGCCAAAGTTTCGAGCCACACGAGCAAGAAACTTTGGTAAAGTGTGTGATAACCTAATTACAAAGCAGTTGCAAAGGCAATGAGACCGAAAATGATACCTGGGGCATTGGCAAGAGCTACGGGTATATCGCGTTTGGGCTTCTTGAGCAGTCCGTAAGTGACCCACAAGGCACAGTTAATAGCAGCTACCAAGGGCTGAATAGGATTGCCTGGTTTACCGTTGAGATTATCGTGAATCTGTGGTATGTAGGATACATACATACCAATGGCAGTAGCAGTAGCGACCCAACTGAGAATAGTAAAGAATTTCCCGTTCTCCATATATAATTATTTTTTAAGTTTATATACTATAATAAATTTGTAAATAGATAATTGCTCGTGCAACTAGCATCTAATTACTCCGTAGGTGATAAGAAAGCAGTCTTATCAGCAATTTTTTGAGCAAAGGAGGCTATGGAGTTCTCGGTAAGTTCTCGCATAAAATTATCTCTGAAAGGCTGTACGGAAGCGTGTAACGGACAGGGTTTCTCTGATGAACACTCTTTGAAGCCCATCGCACAGGCAATAAACTTATCGGCTTCACCTATTTGCTCTACAACAGTCATTAAAGGAGCTTGTTTTTCCTCATCGGAGAGCCAAAAGCCTCCCCCAGGACCTTTGTTGGAGCTAATTACCTTTTTGCGGGCTAAAGTTTGCAATATTTTTGCCAAAAAGGGCGTAGGAATATGTAGCGCTTCTGCCACGTCTTTGGGCGCTATTCTATGACTTGCCGACGAGTGTATGACAAGGTATATTACTGCATTGATGGCATACTTGCTGGAATTGGATAACATATTCGTTCGTTTTTAATTATGAGTTCTTATCTATTTGTCGACTGATGACTAATTTCTGTATTTCGGTTGTTCCCTCGCCTATGGTACATAATTTGGAGTCACGGAAGAATTTTTCGACCGGAAAATCTTTCGTATAACCATAACCGCCGTGAATTTGAATGGCTTCGGTAGCTACGCGCACACATACTTCGGAGGCGTACATCTTTGCCATTGCCCCCGATAGGGTTACGCGCTGACCGTTGTTCTTTTGGAAAGCCGATTTGTGCAAGAGCAGTTCGGAAGCTTCTATTTCGGTAGCCATATCGGCGAGTTTGAAACCAACGGCTTGTAAATCGATGAGGCGTTTACCAAACTGCATACGTTCTTTGGCGTATTTGAGGGAGGCTTCGTAAGCGCCTTTGGCAATACCCAAAGAAAGAGCACCGATAGAAATACGTCCGCCGTCCAATATCTTCATTGCTTGAATAAAGCCGTCGCCTACTTCACCCAAACGATTGGCATCGGGAATACGACAATCTTGAAATATCATTTCGGCGGTTTCGCTGGCGCGCATACCGAGTTTGTTTTCTTTTTTACCACTGCTAAAACCCTTCGTACCACGTTCTACTACAAAGGCTGTAATGGCGTGTTTGTTACCTTTTTCGCCGGTACGAGCAATGACTACGGCTATCTGTCCTGTTTTACCGTGAGTAATAAAGTTTTTAGTACCGTTCAGTATCCACTCGTCGCCATCTTTAACAGCAGTAGTAGCCATACCTCCGGAATCAGAACCGGTATTGTGTTCGGTAATGCCCCAAGCACCTATCCATTCACCTGAAGCCAATTTGGGCAACCAGCGTTGTTTTTGCTGTTCGCTTCCAAAGCTAAGGATATGATTGGTACAAAGAGAGTTGTGAGCTGCTATTGAGAGCCCTATAGAAGGGTCGACTTTTGAGATTTCTTCCACAATCGCGATATAATCGTGGTAGTCGAGACCTGAGCCACCGTAGGCTTCGGGTACTAAAACGCCCATAAAGCCAAGTTCGCCTGCTTTGCGGAATACCTCCACAGGAAATTCCTGACTTTCGTCCCATTCCATCACGTGCGGACGGATATATTTTTCGGCAAACTCTTTAGCCGCATCGGCTACCATTCGTTGTGTTTCAGAATAGTTAAAATTCATTCGTTATATGCTTATTCTAATACTAAGGGGCAAAGGTACAAAATAATTACGAATTACGAATTACGAATTACGATTTTTTTAATGAGGGGGTGAAAAGAAGAATGTTAATTGTTAGGAAAGTGTTATTGAATAAAAATGGTGTATAGTGGCAATAAGATTGAAGAAAAAATGTTAAAGTTTGTTATATGGCTGCATTTTTTTCAGTATTAAACAAGGAAAATACTTTTAGGTATTTTATCCTATAAAACATATTAATCAGCTGTAAAACAAATAAATAAGTGTTTTACGTTTTCTGAAGAAGAAGCGAACCTCAACCGAAGGTAAAGCGAAGCTAAGACGAACCTAAGACGAAGGAAAGACGAAGGAAGGGCGTTAGTTAGTTGAATTTCAGTTGGTAAAAAGAGGGAGTTTACTTATTGAAAAAAAAGTGTTAAAGGAGAACGATATTCTTTTTAATCTTCTTGAAGGCTACTGTTCGATATAGAGATACAACTGCAATCGGGCGATGCGTTGTTTATCAAAACCCTCTATTTGCAAAAGGTCGTCAAAGGATTTGAGCGTACCGAGCTCGGAACGCAAGCCTACAATCTTCTTGCCTTCTCCGTATTTCACATAAGGAATTTTGCTGAGTTCGTACATATTGAGAGTATTGATGTCCTTCTTCTCTATCACGGGTGTTGTTTGTACTTCAAAGCGCTCGGCTACTCGTTCGTACACTTCCTTTTCGAGTCCGTAGACTTCTGCCACTTGGCTGATATAGGTAAAGCCGTGCAACTTGTTGCGGTATTTCAAGATGCGATTGGAAAAGCCTTCGCCTATACCGTAGATTTTCATCAGTTCTTCGGCAGTTGCGGTATTGATGTCTTGTTTTGGGTAGTGTTTTTGGGTGTATTTTTCATAGACATAAGAAGAAGTTCTGCGGTTTTTCACCCATTCGGGGAATTTGAAAGAAGGGGCTATTTTGTGCAGAAGACTGTCAGGCACACCGGTTACTTGTTGGAACTCTTCGGCAGAATTGACATACTTATTCTGTGCGCGAAAAGCTTGCAAGCGGTCGATTTGCTCTGGAGAGAGTCCGAGTTTGAAGCCTTTGTAGTCTGTAATAAAATTGGGATTGAAGGGGTAAATGGTATCTTTTTTAGGCAAGGAAACAAGAGTTCTTAACGAGTCCATCTCCCGTTGAAGTAGAGTAGTTTCAGTAGGGGCGAAAGTGCGGTTAAAGCTGAGATTACGAAAGGCGAATTGTAGTGCTATGATGAGCAATAGCAAAAAAAGGACACCTCGGGTTTGTTGGCGGTTCATCGGTTTTAGGAGATAGGGGTTGGAGAATTAGAGTCGTTGTTTGAGAGCTTCGTACAAGAAAACAGCACAAGCTACCGAAACGTTTAGCGAGCTAATATCGCCTACCATTGGCAATTTGGCTTTGCTATCTACTACTTTGAGTACTGCTGGTGATACCCCGACGTCTTCCGCCCCCATAACAATAGCGGTAGGTACCGTAAAGTCTTCGGCGTATAGCAATTGGCTAGTCTTTTCGGTCGCTGCCACTACCCTAATGCCACTGCCTTGCAGGTAATACACGGCATCTACGAGGTTTTCGACCTTGCAGATAGGTACGCGAAACACAGCTCCTGCCGAGGTTTTGACAGTATCGGCGGTGATACTCACACTGCCACGCTTAGGAATGATAATCCCCGAAACGCCTGTACACTCTGCTGTGCGGATAATCGCACCAAAGTTGCGCACATCAGAAAGGTGGTCTAACACGAGGAAAAGTGGTGTCGCTCCGCTTTCGGTAACTGAGATTACCAAATCCTCGAAGTTGTGATAATCTACGGGAGAGAGGTTCGCCACTACTCCTTGGTGGTTTTTCTTGGTAAGGCGGTTCAGCTTCTCAACGGGCACATACTGCACGGGCACTTGGGCTTCTTGTAGTAGAGGCATTAGCTCTCTAAACAAACCACCTTGTAAGCCTTTTTGCAAAAAGACTTTATCGATGGTTTTGCCTGCTTTGAGAGCTTCTATCAGGGCACGAATGCCGTATATTTGGGATTCTTGTTGTTGCATTTAAGATATTCTATTTTATTTGTTTAGCCTCAAAGCGCTCTCGTAAAATTTTTAAGAAAGTTAAATTTCTTGAATCTGCATCCTCAACCATTGCTTTAAAATCAAGTATATAAGCATTTTGTATTACACTTTGCTCTCTATTTGGATCTAAATAAATAAGTTTAGAACAAAAGTATATTTCTCCTTTTGAAAAAAGAGGGCTGAAACCACTATTTATAAGATGGGTTCTATATTCATCATCAAAGTCTACAATCCCATAGAACCACATTCTTTGAATGCGATTTTGAAAATATTTTGCTAAACGTCGTGTTCTTGTATCCAATTGGTATTGTACAATTGAGTTCTGTTCAGCACCAATTCCTAATCGTTTTAATTCAACCACTACTACATCAATTTTTCTTTTTTCATCTTCTGGATCATCTGAAAAAAATAAGGTTATATCAGGTCTACCATCATCATTATTTTTCACTTCACCCTGCGTAATTTCCTCTATTACCTTAGACATTTTAGCTTCACTTAGTACCTTGTAGTAACTCATAAACTTATCATCAAGAACCCACACATTATTTTTAAATAAATCAGTAATAAAGTTACTTTGCTCAAATTCAGATGATTTTTGAGCAATGAGATTGTGGATGTCAGCTTCTTTATTTTCTGAATTAAGCATTTTCATCTTCTTAATGACATTTTGTCTAAAAAGAATATATTCAGCTAAAGCACGAGCAGATAAATCTATAGATTTTTCAAATTGTTCTCCATCTAATTCTTTAGCTGATAATATCTCTTTTTGATCTCTAAAGAATTTATCTTGAGCCCTTTTTAACACATCGGATTGAGAAGCATAACCAATATCATTTTTTTCAAAGTAGCCTGCCAAATGAGGATAAGTATCGTTTAGATATTGTTCTTTTTTCTGATTACTTTTCTCTATTTGAGGAAACTGTTTTTTTATAACTTCAGCAATTGCATTGCGAAATATCATTTTAATGGTAGTTAATTCCTGGTCTGAAATCGATAAATTCAATCGAGCTTCATCTACTTTCCCTTGAAAAGATTCAGACATAAGCAGAAATATCATTTCATAATTAAAAGGTAAATTTTCTTCAGCTATAATGTCTATTTTATAACTGCGATCATCTACTGCTAAGGCTGTAATTACATTACTTTCTTCTTTTTTAGTTACTTCTTTAATGTTGTAGTATAGTTCTATTTTATCAAAAAGATTCATTTGATCTTCTATAGTTTTCACTTCAAAATTTGGCAATTCATCTGTATTGATAATCTCCTCACTTGCAACACCTCCTATAGTGGTTTTGATATTAACAACTATTCTTTTCCTATTAAGTTTAGCCTTATAAAATTTTGCATAGAAATTTTCCAACAAAGTTTTCTTTATATAGGATGGTTTTATGTAGTCATTTTTACCTAATTTACTACCTGTAAAAGCTGTCATTTTGAAGATAGTACCGTTTGCGCTCTTTTGAATATTTTTTACTTCACATTCTTTATTGAATGTTTCATTAAATTCAAAAATTCGTTGTTTTGAATGAGTGAAAACACTTTGAACGTACACTTTATCAAAATAACACAAGTATACGAGTCGCCCTAAACCTTTATGACTCTGTTCTTCAACATCTAATAATTTTGAGAACTTTCTAAACCTAACATCATCAAATCCTACTCCGTTATCAGAAAGTGTAACTACCAAATTAGATAATTGTTTATAATCACCTAATGATATATCAATGTTAAATTCTGTAGCATCAGCGTCTAAGGCATTTGCCAATGCTTCAAAATAAATCATTTCAAATGAAGATTTAGAGAAAAATATTTTTAATGCTTGTTTTATATTAACTTCCATATTCTTCCTATTATTATTAGGGCACAAAGATAGTAAAAAATAAAAGTATAAATAACAAAAAGAAGGAAAAAATCTTCATTGTCAACTTATGCTAACTACTAGAAATATTTAGAATATTAATCTAAAATCTAAGGAAGTGAAGAAAACCCTATTATCAATGTTATTCTCTGTTTCTTGCTAGCTTTCGTAATTGTCGTATAACAAAATCGCTCAAATTATTTAAACTTTGCCAAAGGTTGTAGCGCGACGGGCGAGTAGAAACTTTGGCAAAGTTGATACTGCAAAAGAAACTTTATTTGCGATTTTTAATTACTTCTTTGATATCTTTTCTCTTGGAATAAGCTACGGGCTTCGCATAGCCGATGCGCAAGAGGATTTGTGGATAGGCTTTTGCAATGGGTAAATCGGCTTGTAGTTGCGCACGGAGTTCGGGCACTTCACACGGCTGATTGAGGTAAGCATTGGCAATGCCTGCTTCGGTGAGGACGAGCAAAAAACGTTCTAATAAACGACCTGTATTTATCCAGGTGCGGATATCGTCTTTCTCAGAAGTGATAAGCACTATATCGGAGGAAGATTGTATCTTTTTCAAGTCGGTTTTGTTTTGCTTATCGGCTTTTAATGATGCCTTTACAATGGGCTCGGTTACCCAACGAGGGAGATTAGGAGCGCCGAGCACTGCGTAACTGAGTCCGTCGTGAGTGCTTTCAGAATGCTTTTTGTTGAAGCGTATCCACGAGAGGAGTTCGTTTTTGAAAGCGGGATCAGCCATTTGCACGGCATTGCCTTGCATTACTGCTTCGGTGAGTGTTGCAAAAAGCGGAGAACCATTGGCGAAAGTGTAGAGCTTCGCCCCTGTATCGTCCATAGCTTTGCTTACTAAACTTTCGAGCAAAGGAGCGTCGATGCGCTTGCCGTCGTATACCGAGCGGTTGGTTTGGCGTTTAGGAATGACAGCTGCTAAGGAACTGGGTGTTACATCTTCTCGTTTTTGCAAAAGCACGGTGATGACGCCTTCGCTGGTGAGTTGCACCTGAGTGTGATAGTGCAATTCGGTGGCTTTTAGGCAGAGGTTTTCCAGAGCACAGCCCAAGCTCATAAACAATTCGCGGTGTTTGCCGTCTACGGCAGGGAGCGCTTTGGTAAAATCGGGCGTAATGATGATGCGGTTGTTCTCAACAGTGAAGAACCAAGGTTGAGAATTGTGACCTGAAGGGGCTTGTGTAGCCGCAGTGACCAATGTGAGGAGGTCAGGATTTTGACCGTTGGACTTTAAGGCAGTCAACGTCATAAGAAGTGTGATACTAAACATTTTTAAGTTCATTTTTAAGTTGTTTTTGTTTTACAGTGCAAAGTAACGGTGAAAAAGCGATGAAAAAATGAACTTGGGTTAAGAAATGAGTGAATGTCAATTAGAGAATTTGGAAATTAGCAAATGAGTAGTGATAAAAATAGTTTTTTGACAGGTCTGGCTTGTCGAACAAATTGGACTGGTTAGGGATTTCGGAAGGAAACGGAAAAGAACGGAAGAGAGCTGAGAGAAGTTTTGGTGAAAAAAGGGTGTAAGATGGGTGGGGTTAGCTTATAGAGAGCTTATAGGAAGCTTATACGAATCTTGGACGATTGGTATAGAAAGGGTATATAAGTTGTTGATAGTGAATAGTTAAAAGTGAGTGGTTAGAGGGTGAAAAGTGAGAAGAAAATCGAAAGAAATCGGTATTTATATATAAAGATTATTCATAAGAAGTAAAAGGATTAAAAAAAGCTGCCTCATTTTAAGAAGCAGCTTTTTTGTTGATTGTTCATTATCAATTGTTCATAAAATTAAACCACGCCTTGGTCGAGCATTGCGTGAGCTACTTTCATAAAGCCTGCGATGTTAGCTCCTTTTACGTAGTTAATATAACCATCTTCCTGACCATATTTGAGGCAAGCGTTGTGGATAGACTCCATAATTTGGTGTAACTTAGCATCAACTTCTTCAGCTCTCCACGCGAGGTGCGCTGCATTTTGGGTCATTTCAAGACCTGAAGTAGCCACCCCTCCTGCATTCACTGCTTTACCTGGGGCAAAAGGCAGTTTAGCATCTTGGAACACTTTGATAGCCTCAGGAGTACAACCCATATTCGATACTTCGGCTACGAGTTTTACACCATTTTTGATAAGCATTTGAGCATCATTGCCGTCTAATTCGTTTTGGAATGCACAAGGCAAGGCAATATCGCAAGGGATAGTCCACGCTTTTTTACCTGCGGTAAACTTACTTTCTTTAGCAAATTTTTCGGCAAAAGGAGCTACAATATTGCGGTTAGAAGCACGAAGCTCCAATAAGTAGTTAATCATTTCGTGAGTCATACCATTAGGTACTTCTACACAACCATCAGGGCCTGAAAGTCCGATAACTTTGGCACCCAACTGGGTTGCTTTTTGTGAGGCACCCCACGCTACGTTACCAAATCCTGATACTACTACGCGTTGTCCTTTGATGTCTCTGCCGAGTTTTTTAAGCATATGGTCTACAAAGTAGAGTGCGCCATAACCTGTAGCTTCAGGACGAATGAGCGAACCTCCCCAGTTGATACCTTTACCGGTGAGTACCCCAGTATTGTACTCGTGAGCTAATTTTTTGTACATACCGTACATATAGCCTATTTCGCGTCCGCCTACACCCACGTCGCCAGCAGGCACGTCGGTATCAGGACCTATATATTTCCAAAGTTCGAGCATAAAGGCTTGGCAGAAACGCATAATTTCAGCATCGGATTTACCGGTAGGGTCGAAGTCAGAACCCCCTTTAGCACCTCCCATAGGCAGGGTAGTGAGTGCGTTTTTGAAAGTTTGTTCGAAGCCAAGGAATTTAAGCATTGAAGGGTTTACAGCTTTGTGGAAGCGGATACCACCTTTATAAGGGCCTATGGCAGCGTTGAACTGCACGCGGTAACCGAGGTTGCTTTGCACTTCGCCTTTATCGTCAACCCAATCCACGCGGAAGGTGTGAATGCGGTCGGGCTCTACGATGCGTTCTATAATTTTAGCTTTGGCAAATTCGGGGTGCTGGTTGTACACCTCTTGTACTGATTCAAGCACTTCGTGTACTGCTTGCAAGTACTCTTTTTCTCCTGGGTGTTTTGCCTCTAAGGAGGTCATTATTTTTTTTACGTCCATAATATATTTAATTAGTTATGAATTATGTGTTAATGAATTATTTAGTTACGCAAATATATTAATGAGCGACAAAAGTAGTTAATATTATTGAAACATACAAAGAAAACGAAAGAAATTTTTATTAAAAAGATTTATTTTCAAAAGAAAATGAAGTTTTACCTCACATATAAAAAGCCTTTTTGTTGTTCTTCTTTTCCGCGCTTGCTGTAACGAACAATATAGAAATAAGTGCCGTGAAGGGCTTTGTTATTGCCTATAAAACCTTTGGCATTGGCATAACCTCTAAAATAATCGCCATTTTTGCCATAATGCTCGTTTTCATATACTTTTAACCCCATTTCATCAAATATGAGAAGATGAATAGAACTATTAGTATCTGCTCCTTCTAGTGATTAGTGTTAAAGAAAAACTCCCCCTACTTGATAGTAAGAGGAGTTTTTAACATATATCATTTAAATATATAAATTACAAGGCTACACGTTTGAAAGCTGTAATCTCTACATTTTTAGATTTTACAAAATCGGATACTTTTTTGCTTTCGTCGTAGATGTACACTTGGTCGAGGAGCGCTTTCTCTTGGTCGAGGGTAGTGTTATCGGAGATGAAGCGTTGTATCTTACCAGGAAGGATTTTATCCCAAATTTGTTCTGGTTTACCTTCAGCTTTCAATTCAGCTTTAGCATCGGCTTCAGCTTTAGCTAATACTTCAGGAGTGAGTTGTGCTTGTGAAACGTATTGAGGTACGTGTTTGAGCGGTTTGCCCAAGCGGTGTAACTCTTCATTTTCTTTTTCGATGATAGCGATGCGTGCTTCAGTTTCTTTAGCGATGTACTCAGGAGAGAAATCTTTGTAAGAAAGGGTTTCAGCACCCATAGCAGCGATTTGCATCGCTAAGTTTTTACCTACTTCGGCAGCATCGGCGATAGCAGCTGATAAGCCTACGATAGCAGCGATTTTGTTGCCGTGGTGGATGTAAGAACCTACGAAAGGCGCTTCTACTTTTTCGAAAGCACCGAGTTCTATTTTCTCACCGATCACACCTGTTTGTTCGAGGAGTTTTTCGGCTACGGTAATACCTTTATAGTTCAAGGCAAGAAGTTCGTCTTTGCTATTTACAGTAAGGGCGAGATCAGCTAAATCTTTAGCGAGGGCTACGAAATCGGCGTTTTTGGCTACGAAGTCGGTCTCACAGTTGAGAGAGATGATAGCACCTACTGTGTGGTTTGCATTTACTTGAGCGATAGCAGCCCCTTCTTTAGAATCGCGGTCAGCGCGTTTAGCAGCTACTTTCTGACCTTTTTTGCGCAATACTTCTATTGCTTTATCGAAATCGCCTTCGGCTTCGATGAGGGCAGCTTTACAGTCCATCATACCTGCGCCGGTAGCTTGGCGGAGTTTATTTACGTCTGCGGCGGTAATATTTGCCATTTTTATTAATGTTTATCCTCTCCCCAGCCCTCCCCCGAGGGGAGGGAGAAGCCGGTGAAAGTGAGTTAAAAAATAATTTTAAGGCTTTGACAAAGTCCCAAACTTTGTCAAAGCTTATTTGATTTATTCAGCTGCTTCAGCTTCTTTGTTAGCTTCGGCTGTTCTACCTGAAAGACCTTCGTTTACAGCTTCGGTGATGTAAGAAAGAACTTTTTCGATAGCTTTAGAAGCGTCGTCGTTGGCAGGGATAGCAAAATCCACCTCACGAGGGTCGGAGTTTGTATCTACCATTGCGAAAATAGGAATGTTTAATTTTTGCGCTTCTCTTACAGCGATGTGTTCACGGAGTGTATCGACTACAAATAAAGCACCAGGGAGGCGAGACATATCGGCGATAGACCCTAAGTTCTTTTCGAGTTTTTCGCGCATACGTTCTACGTGTAGTTTTTCACGTTTTGAAAGGGTATCGAAAGTACCGTCTTTTTTCATTTTATCGATAGACGACATTTTCTTTACGGCCTTACGGATAGTTACAAAGTTAGTAAGCATACCACCAGGCCAACGCTCGGTGATGTAAGGCATTTTTACTGAAGTTGCTTTTTCGGCAACAACGTCTTTTGCTTGTTTTTTAGTAGCCACAAAAAGCACTTTTTTGCCAGAGGCTACGATTTTTTTGAGGGCTTCAGCAGCCTCTTCAATTTTAGCAGCGGTTTTGTACAAGTTGATTACGTGGATACCGTTGCGTTCCATATAGATGTAGGGAGCCATATTAGGATTCCATTTGCGGGTAAGGTGACCGAAATGTACGCCTGCATCTAATAAATCTTTAATTTCTATGTTATTTGCCATTTCTTTTTAAATAGTTTACGTTCCTACTATTAGCAATAGCTTGGAGAGGTTTTGTAAATTTTAAATAACCGCCTGAGCCATTTGGATGCTAAACTAAGGAGCAAATTGATATTAACGTTTAGAGAATTGGAATCTCTTACGAGCTTTTTTCTGACCGAATTTCTTGCGCTCAACCATACGAGGGTCGCGTGTTAAAAGCCCTTCGGGTTTCAATACGGCGCGGTTTTCAGCGTCGAGTTCGCAAAGTGCGCGAGCGATAGCCAAACGAACGGCTTCGGCTTGACCGGTGATACCACCACCATACACGTTTACTTTTACATCGTAAGCATCTTCAGCACCTACAAGGCTGAGGGCTTGTTTTACTTTGTATTGTAGTGTAGGGGTAGTGAAATAATTGTTGAGTTCGCGTTTGTTTACGGTGATAGTACCGTTACCTGCTTTAAGGTAGATACGCGCTACGGCGGTTTTTCGTCTACCAATGGTGTGAATTACTTCCATTATTTCAAATCGTTTAAGTTAATGGTAACAGGTTGTTGAGCTTCTTGTTTGTGCTCGGTACCTGCATACACTTTTAAATTACGTAAAACTGCTGCACCCAATCTTGTTTTTGGCAACATACCTTTTACAGCTTTTTCGATGATACGTTCTGGGTGTTTGTCGAGGAGTTGTTTTACTCCTGTGAAGCGTTGTCCTCCTGGGTAACCAGTGTGGCGAAGATAGCTTTTATCTTCCCATTTGTTCCCTGTAAGGTTGATTTTCTCGGCGTTGATAACAATTACGTTATCGCCACAATCAACGTGAGGGGTAAATTCGGGTTTGTACTTACCGCGAAGTAGTTTGGCTACTTTAGAGGCAAGGCGACCCAAAGTCTGTCCATCAGCATCTACCAAGACCCACTTTTTGTTTGCAGTGGCTTTGTTGGCAGAGATGGTTTTGTAGCTTAATGTGTCCACTCTTTGTGATTTTTATTAAAAATTAAACATTCCTTGATAGTGTCATCAAACGACACTTTTATTTTTAGGGCGCAAAAGTACGACAATTTTTTGAATTGACCAAAAAAGTTAAGGTAAAAGGTAAAAGGTAAAAGGTAAAAGTGTGAAAATTAGCAAATTATGGAATTAATAGGATTTTCTCGGAGTATTTAAAAGCAGGGGCGACTGAAAAGGTTTGTTTTCAAAGAGTTTTTTCAAACTACCCCTACAATGTAACGTAAAAGCGATTCTAATATTGTAATATACAATAAACAATATGTTATTTTTTTTCTACTCTTGATTCACTTTATTCGTGTAGAGCATATTTACTTATTGAGCTATAATAACTTTTCAATGATTTTGGGAAAATGTTCATATTCCAATAAGTGAATCTTTTCGGCTAAGGTGTCGGGAGTATCGGTGGGGAGTACGGTTGTTTTGGCTTGGAAGATGATATTACCTTCGTCGTAATGTTCGTTTACATAGTGAATGGTGATGCCACTTTCTTTTTCAGCATTGGCAATGACGGCTTCGTGCACGTGTGAGCCATACATTCCTTTGCCACCGTATTTGGGCAAAAGCGAAGGGTGTATGTTGATGATTTTATGAGGATAAGCCTCAGTGAGATAAGCAGGTACTTTCCACAAGAAACCTGCCAGCACAATAAGGTCGGGGTGCTGGGATTTAAGGATATTGAGGACGATATCCGACTCATAGAACGCTTGTCGGTTGAAGACTAAAGAGGGAATGGCTAAGCGTTTGGCACGCGTGAGCACGCCTGCCTGAGGGTTATTGCAGAGTATAAGGCTTACCTGAGCAGTGCCTTTTTGATGAAAATAGGTAACGATACGTTCGGCATTGGAGCCTGAACCTGAGGCAAAAATGATAATTTTTTTCATAGGGGGTAATTTAAACATCTGCCTAACCCCTCTTCAAAAAGGGGAGGTGGAGCGCAAAAACGATGAGTTATTCTTGTGTGAGTTGATGAGAAAAATCTTCTATGAGTTGGGTTACGGATTTGTAAATGGTGGCGTAATCGGTGAGTTCTTTCCCTATATAGAGAAAGGCAAGGGCATACTTTTCGGTTTTTAGGGGCAATAGGTGTTTTTGGAGTCGGTAGCTTTCGCGCAGGCGTCGTTTTAGCAAATTGCGATGTACTGCGCGCTTGAAAGTGCGTTTGGGCACACTGATAAGCAGTTGGTAAGGTGCTTCTAAACTGCTAACAGGGGCGTACAACAACCTAAGCGGATAGCAGGTAAGTGCCTCGGCTTGGGCAAAGAGTTGCTGAATGGCTTCACGCTTGCAGAGTTTTTCGGTTTTGGGAAAAGTAGGCAAAATAAAACACATTAAATTCGACGGCAAAGGTAAGAAAGAATTAACAAATGGACAAATGAAAAGAGTGGTCTTAGCTTATAGAAAGCTTATAGGAAGCTTATACGAATCTTGGACGATTGGTATAGAAAAGGCGTTAATTCACTGAATATCACGTGTTAAATAAATGTTAATAAGAAAAAGGAATGATTAAGGAAAGAGCTAAGAAACGAAAGGGTGGCAGATAGCTGAGAAATCTTTTTATTGCTATTTGCTATTTAATTTGTACATTTGCACCTTAATTACAGAATTGAGATATTTAAGCATATGAATTTAACACCAGCAATCAGAAAACAATACACTGCTGAACAAAAAACGGCTTTGGAAGCTCAGCGCTTGGCTCAAGAGATTGCTTTTGCGCCTGTGGTGTTCCAAATATCACATCTAATGGTAAAACTCGGCGTGTTCGAGGCTTTGTGCAATGCCCCTGAAGGATTGACAATGCAGGAGGTGGCTACTAAAACACAGCTGAGTGACTATGCTGTGAAAATACTTTTGGAGTCGTCGCTTTCCATAGGTACGGTACTCTTGAAAGAGGGCGACCGCTTTGCAATATCGAAAGCAGGTTGGTTTTTGCTTCGCGACAAGAGCACCCGTGTGAATATGGAATTCATTCAAGAGGTGTGCTACGAAGGGTTATTTCACCTTGAAGAAGCGCTTAAAGAAGGGAAACCTGCGGGACTTAAAGTGTTTGGGTCTTGGCCTACGATTTATGAGGGGCTCTCACAATTGCCTCCAAAGGCGCAAGAAAAGTGGTTTGCTTTTGACCATTACTATTCTGATTATTCTTTTGAAGATGCTTTAAATATCATTTTTAAACGCCCTGTAAAGACGCTCTTAGACGTGGGAGGGAATACAGGACGCTTTGCGTTAAAGACCGTGAGCTTTAACCCCGATGTGCAGGTAACCATTATGGACTTGCCTCAGCAACTGGGTTTGATGAAAAACAATATCGCAGGCAAACAAGGAGCTGAGCGTATTGGAGGCTATCCGGCTAATCTGTTGGACGCCTCTGTGCCTTTCCCGAAAGGTTTTGACGTGATATGGATGAGTCAGTTTTTGGATTGCTTCTCAGAGGAGGAAGTAACGAGTATTCTCAGTAGGGCAGCTACTGCAATGGACCCTCATACCGAGTTGTATATTCTGGAAGCCTACTGGGACAGACAACAACACGAAACGGGTGCGTATTGCCTTACTCAAATCAGTGTGTATTTTACGGCAATGGCAAACGGCAATAGCAAGATGTACTATTCGGGTGATATGATAAAATGCGTGGAACGCGCTGGACTAAAGGTAGTAGATATCTATGACAACTTAGGCAGTGGCAATAGCCATACGCTGTTTAAGGTAGTGATTAATAGTTAATGGTTAGTGGTTAATGGTTAATAAGTGTTGTGCGACAGGCAGGTGGAAGCCACACGGGTAACTTTTGGGAGAAAATAGATGTATAGAAATATTATAAAACCGGTATTAGACTTTCTTACAGCACTGATTGCCTTTATTGTGCTGAGTCCTATCTTTGTGGTGGTGATGGTAGGGTTGTGGTTTGCTAATAACGGGAAGCCGTTTTTCTATCAGTTACGACCTGGGAAAGGAGAACGCATTTTTAAGATTATCAAGTTCAAAACAATGAACGACCGTTGTGATGCTAACGGACAGCTTTTGCCTGATGCTGAGCGACTCACGAAAATAGGGACTTTTGTACGGAAGACATCGCTGGATGAGATTCCGCAACTACTGAATGTACTCAAAGGAGATATGTCACTTATAGGACCGAGACCATTATTAGTAAAATATTTGCCTTATTATAGCAAACGTGAACAACTTCGGCATACTGTTAGACCAGGTATTACGGGGCTTGCCCAAGTAAATGGTAGAAATAAACTAAATTGGGATGACAGATTGGAGTTAGACGCTCAATATGTAGAGAATTTATCTTTTTTGTTAGACATTAAGATATTATTTAGGACTATAATTAATGTTCTGCTTCGAAAAGATATTGCTGTAGGTTATATAGATTTAGATGATTATAGAAAAAATAGAAATGAATAATATAAATATGCTTTTTACCTGCGCAGGACGCAGGAACTATCTTATTAACTATTTTAAAGAAGCTCTTAACGGACAAGGGAAAGTTTTTGCAGCAGATATGCAAATTTCAGCTCCAGCGATGGCAGATGCCGACATTGCTTTTGTAGTGCCTAATATATTTGATAAAAATTATATTTCTGTTTTGGAAAAAATAGTAAAAGAGAATGATATTAAAGCTATTATTTCTTTAAATGATTTGGAACTGCCAATTTTATCTGCACACAAACAGGTATTAGAACAATATGGGGCAAAAGTAATTGTTGCAGAAGAGGAGATTATAGAAACTTGTTTTGATAAATTAAAAACAGTAGGATTCTTACAACAAAATCAAATAAATACACCTAAAACATATACAGATTTAGTCAAAGCTAAAGAAGCCGTTGCTATAGGAGAGCTTCATTTTCCATTAGTATTGAAACCTCGTTGGGGAAGTGCCTCTATCGGTATATATTTTCCTGAAACATTAGATGAGTTAGAAATTACTTATCAATTACAAAAAATACAACTACAACGTACAATTCTTGCTGAAGCTAGCAAAAAAGATATTAATAATGCTATTCTAATTCAAGAAAAATTAGAGGGACAAGAGTATGGAGTTGACATATTAAATGATTTTAAAGGTAATTATGTAGGTACTTTTGTACGTAAAAAATTAGCTATGCGTGCAGGAGAAACAGATAAAGCAATTACTTTAATTGACAACCGTTTTGAGCAATTGGGGCGTACTATAAGTAAAAATTTAAAGCATATAGGTAATTTAGATTGCGATGTATTTGAATTTAACAATGAGTTATATGTTCTTGAATTAAATCCTAGGTTTGGTGGAGGGTATCCTTTTTCTCATCAAGCTGGGATTAATATTCCTGCCATCTATATAGAATGGTTAAAAGGCAATAAAGATATAGATAAATATACCACATATCGCCCTAATGTTATGTCTTCAAAATGTGACAGACTAATTACAATACCAACGTATTAATAACATCATACTATGAAAGAAAAAATATGGTTATCTTCCCCTCATATGGGAGGAAACGAACTTAAATATATTCATCAAGCCTTTGAGGAGAATTGGGTAGCGCCCTTAGGCCCTAACGTAAATGGCTTTGAAGAAGATTTACAACACTTTTTGGGCAATGGAGTGAAAGTCTCGGCGCTTTCGGCAGGTACGGCAGCCTTGCACTTAGCTCTTATAGAGTGTGGGGTGCAAGCAGGTGATGAGGTGCTCTGTCAATCGATGACTTTTTCAGCTTCTGCTAACCCTATCGTATACCAAGGTGCTACGCCCGTGTTTGTAGATTCGGAAGAAGAAACGTGGAATATATCGCCTATTTTCTTGGAAGAAGCTATTAAAGACCGCATCAAGAAAGGCAAGAAGCCTAAAGCGGTAATCGCTGTATCGCTCTACGGAATGCCTTTCAAAATAGAGGAGGTGCTCTCTCTATGTAAAAAGTATGATATCCCATTGGTGGAAGATGCCGCCGAAGCCTTAGGAAGCACTTACAAAGGAAAACCTTGTGGTACTTTTGGTAGGTTTGGGGTACTGTCGTTCAACGGCAATAAGATTATCACTACCTCAGGAGGAGGGGCTTTGGTATGTCACACTCAAGAAGAGAAAGATAAAGCAGTTTTTTTGAGCACCCAAGCGCGCGACAACGCTCCTCACTACCAGCATTCGCACATAGGGTATAACTACCGTATGAGCAATATTACGGCAGGCATAGGTCGTGGACAAATGGAGGTATTGCCACAGCGCATTGAAGCCCGCCGAAAGATGCACGCTTTTTATGCCGATTTGTTCAAAGGAATTGAAGGGATAAAATTACTTACAGAGCCCAATGAAGATTACTTTTGTAATTATTGGCTTTCGGCTATTACCATTGATAAAACTAAAACAGGATTTGATAGAGAAGACTTGCGATTAGCCTTTTTGGAAGAAAATATTGAAACGCGCCCCTTATGGAAACCTATGCACTTGCAACCTGTGTTTGCCACAGCTCCTTACTACGGTGAAAAGACCTGCGAACGACTGTTTGACAATGGGTTATGTTTGCCTTCAGGTTCTAATCTTACTGATGCAGACCGAGAGAGAATAAAAGGCGTTTTTAAGAAATTATAAAGTGTCTCTATAAAATTAAAAAGAATTTTGTACCTTTGTGCAAATTTTTCCATTTATATTTAAAACAATGCCCCAAACACATACATATAGCGATAATACTTTGGTAAGCTTAGCTACTGCCCGTTACACCCCACGTTGGATAGTGGTGTGTATGGAGGTGCTTTTGCTATTTATAGCTTTATTCTTTTCCTTTTTTGTAGTAGAACGCTTGGGGGTATATATTCCCGACAGTATTCCTCTTTACAAACGCTATTTATTAGTTATCGGGGTGAACATCTTTTTTATGTTCATCTTCCGTACTTATTCAGGGATTATACGGTATTCTACTTTTAGAGATTTGTTTCGCATTCTGCTTTCAAGTGGGTGCACGGTAATAGCAATGTTTATTGCCAACAAAATAAGTCTGCACGTTATAGGTGAAAAAGTGTTGTTGAACCCTATTCTACTGATATATTTTACAGTGTCGTTCATCATACTATTCGTTTTTAGGTTATCGGTAAAAGAGTTTTTTTATTTAGTAAAAGAAATTAATAGGCGTACTTCTAAGAGGCGTATTCTTATCTTGGGGATAGATGATGAAGCAGTTGCTTTTGCCAATGGGATTATAGGCAATGCTGCCATTCCTTATTCGGTAGTAGGTTTTCTTACAGGGCGTACGAATCCTAAACAGGCTACTCTATTGGGTAGACCTATTATCTCAAAAGATAAATTTATAGATACTCCTTGTGAAGAATTAGAGGCTGATGGGGTGCTCATAAACAAGAACCATCTTTCAAAAGAAGAGATGACTTTTTGGGTGAATGTGTGTTTAGAAAAAGGTTTGCAAATACTCAAAACTCCTGCACTACAAAAATTACGTCCAGAAAAAGAAGGATTTAACCTTCATAAAATACAAATAGAAGACCTCTTAGGACGGAGACAGATAGTATTAGATAACGAAGAAGTACGCGAAAAACACTATCACAAAAGTATATTGGTGACAGGAGGAGCTGGGTCTATTGGTAGTGAGTTGATACGACAGATTGCTACCTTCACTCCCGCCTTAGTAGTTGTGCTCGACCAAGCAGAAACGCCTCTATACGACATAGAGTTAGAACTTAAAGAGAGTTTCCCGGACATCGCTTTTGAGTTTGTTTTAGCCGATATTACTAATTATGAACGTTTAGAAAGTGTGTTTAAAGCACATAAGTTTTCAGTAGTGTATCACGCGGCTGCCTATAAGCACGTACCGATGATAGAAGAGAATCCGCACGAGGCTGCGTTAGTAAACATACAAGGGACTAAAAATGTAGCACTTTTGGCTAACAAGTATGAAGTACCTCACTTTGTTATGATATCCACTGATAAAGCAGTGAACCCCACCAATGTAATGGGAGCTTCAAAGAGGGTGGCAGAGCTCTTTGTACAAGCCTTACAAAACAAAGAAGGTAACAAAACAACTTTTATCACCACTCGTTTTGGCAATGTATTAGGTTCTAATGGATCCGTAATTCCCCATTTTAGGAAACAGATAGAGAAAGGAGGTCCTGTAACCATTACCCACCCTGATATAGTACGTTACTTTATGACGATAACCGAAGCGTGCGAGTTGGTACTCCAAGCAGGGACTATGGGCAAAGGAGGTGAGATTTTTGTTTTTGATATGGGTGAACCCGTGAAGATTCTCAACCTCGCTACTCGTATGATTAAACTATCAGGCTTTGAACCTAATGTAGATATCAAGCTCGTGTACACAGGTTTGCGCCCTGGTGAGAAACTCTATGAAGAACTACTAAGTGACAGTACTAAAACAATGCCTACGCACCACAAGAAAATAATGATTAGCAAAGACCCTTCAATGTCGTTTACCGAGATAGAGGCACTCACTGCCCAAATGTATGAGGTAGCTACGCAAGGGGATAAGACAGAAGTAGTGCGTTTATTAAAACAAATAGTAAAGGAGTTTAAAAGTAATAACTCCGAATATGAAACCTTAGATAAGAAAATAGAATGAGAATAGCAGTCATAGGCACTGGGTATGTCGGGTTAGTATCAGGGACTTGTTTCGCTGAGATGGGCAACAAGGTAACCTGCGTAGATGTAAACACTGAGAAAATAGCGAAACTCAAACAAGGAGTGATTCCTATTTATGAGCCAGGATTGGAAGAAATGGTACAGAGCAATTTAGCTAAAACACTATTTTTCACTACTGACCTCGCGGAGGCAATCAAAGATGCTGAGATTGCTTTTATAGCTGTAGGTACTCCTATGGGTGATGATGGGTCGGCAGACTTGCAATATGTGCTTTCGGTAGCCCAAGCCATAGGCGAAACAATGCAAGGAGAGTTAATAGTTGTAGACAAATCGACCGTGCCCGTAGGCACTGCCGATAAGGTACGCACTACCGTGCAAGCTGCCTTGGATAAACGCGGAGTGAGTTACAAATTTCACGTAGTGTCCAACCCTGAGTTTTTAAAAGAAGGCAAAGCAATTGAAGACTTTATGAAACCTGACCGTGTAGTGATAGGGGCAGATAGTGAGTTCGCTTTCAAGAAGATGAAAGAGCTCTACAGTCCGTTCTATATGCAAAACGACCGTATGATTACAATGGATATTCGTTCGGCAGAGATGACCAAATACGCTGCCAATACGATGCTTGCTACTAAGATTTCGTTTATGAACGAGATTGCTAATATCTGTGAGCGTGTAGGTGCTGATGTGAACAAAGTGCGTATAGGGATAGGCTCTGATAGCAGGATAGGCTATAGCTTTATTTACCCAGGATGTGGCTATGGAGGTTCTTGTTTCCCGAAAGACGTATTGGCACTTAAAAAATTAGCAGAAGAGGTAGATTACAAAGCAGAATTGATTGAATCAGTAGACAATGTGAACAACCGTCAGAAGATAGTGATCGCACAGAAAGTAGTTAACAAATATGGGGAAGACCTCAGTGGTAGAACTTTTGCGGTATGGGGACTTTCATTCAAACCTGAAACCGATGATATGCGGGAAGCTCCTGCGATTTACATCATCAAGGAGCTCATAAAACGCGGTGCCAAAGTACAAGCGTATGACCCCAAAGCGGTACACGAGGCAAAGGTATGTTACCTAAAAGATATACCCGTAACCTACGTAGATAGTAAATACGAAGCCCTAAAAAGTGCGGACGCTTTGTTGTTGCTCACCGAGTGGAAAGAGTTCCGCGTGCCCGATTTCGACGAGATAGCTAAAATGCTAAAAGAAAAAGTAATCTTTGATGGCAGGAATCAGTATAATGCCTTTGAGTTACCAAGCAAGGGGTGGGAGTATGTACAGATAGGAGTATAAATAAACTCACTTTAAAAAATAAACACAAAGAAATTATTTAATGCTAAATATAGAACATTTTATATCGAAATATGTTACCAAGCGCCCTGAGAGTATGTTTCAGGCAGATTTGTACACTCATCAATCATCATTAACTAAGGCTATTGAAGGCAAAAGTGTATTGGTAATAGGAGGAGCAGGTTCTATTGGAAGCTCGTATATCAAAGCCTTACTACCTTTCAAACCTAGAACTTTGGTAGTAGTAGATATTAGTGAAAACGGACTTACTGAACTCACTCGCGAGTTGCGCAGTACTTCCGCCTTCACTGTGCCTACCGACTATGTAACGTACCCTATGAACTATGCTGATGATACTTTTGTAAAAATGTTCAAAGCGCGTGGTGGGTTTGATATAGTAGCTAACTTTTCAGCTCACAAGCACGTACGTTCAGAAAAAGATAAATATTCAGTAGAAGCCTTACTCAAAAACAATGTAGTAAACGCTAAAAAATTCTTAGATTTATTGTGTGACTATCCGCCTAAACATTTTTTGTGTGTATCGACCGACAAGGCAGCAAACCCTGTAAACATAATGGGGGGAAGCAAAAAGATAATGGAAGATATGATAATGGCTTATGCTCATAAGTTTCCCGTAACTACAGCGCGTTTTGCCAATGTAGCTTTCTCTAACGGCTCGTTGCCTGCTGGTTTTTTAGAACGTATTGCTAAAAACCAACCTCTATCAGCCCCTTCTGACGTAACTCGCTACTTTGTATCTCCCGAAGAAAGCGGACAAATTTGTTTAATGGCTTGTATATTAGGCACTACAGGGCAAATATACTTCCCTAAACTGAAGAAAGAACAAGTACTTACTTTCTCAGAGATAGCCTCCCAGCTATTAAAAGACTTAGGCTATACCCCTCTGGAATGCAAGAGTGAAGCTGAAGCTATTGCTAAGGCTGAAAGCCGAAAAGAAACCGACAAGTGGTATCCCGTTTATTTCTCAAAAAGTGATACCACAGGCGAAAAACCCTACGAGGAATTTTATACCGAAGGAGAACAAGTAGCGTTAGATAAATACGCCTCATTAGGAGTTATCAGTCTACAATCGTTTAAAAAAATAACTGAAATAGAAAGTTTTATAGATAAGCTAACCCAACTATTTGATAATCCTGCTACTGAGAAAAAAGACATCACCCTGCTGATGAAAACATTCTTAGTAAATTTCGACCACCAAGAAATAGGAAAGTATTTGGATAGCAAAATGTAATATTGATGATAAAAATTTCAACTTTGACAAAGTCTAGAACTTTGTCAAAGTATTATAGGCAAATTGAATATGAATATCGCTGAAACCATATCCTTTATACGCGACCTTTATGGTGAGAAAGAGGCTTTTATCCCTCTACACGCCCCTACTTTTGCAGGGAACGAAAAAAAATATTTAGAAGAGTGCATCGATACTACTTTCGTATCAAGCGTAGGAAAATTTGTAGACCTCTTCGAGCAAAAGGTAGCTGAATATACAGGGGCTAAATACACTGTAGTATGTGTGAATGGCACCAATGCCCTCCATATAGCACTAAAACTCAGTGGGGTAAAAGCAGGTGATGAGGTAATCACTCAACCGCTAACCTTTATAGCTACTACTAATGCCATTGTATATGCAGGGGCTATACCCGTATTTGTAGATGTCGATAAAGATACAATGGGACTCTCTCCTACCTCTTTAGAACACTTTTTAAAAGAAAACGCCGAACTACGAGGGAACGAATGCTACCATAAGCAAACAAACCGACGTATCAAAGCGTGTATGCCAATGCATACCTTTGGACACGCCTGCCGTATAGAAGAAATTATAGCTATCTGTGATCGTTATCATATAGACGTAGTAGAAGATGCTGCCGAAGCCATCGGTAGTTATTACAAAGGCAAACATTTGGGCACATTCGCCAAAATAGGAGGAATCTCTTTCAATGGTAATAAAACCATTACTACAGGAGGTGGCGGTATGATACTCACCAATGATGAAACTATAGGCAAACACGCCAAACACCTCACCACCCAAGCCAAAGTACCTCACGCTTGGGAGTTCGTACACGATGAAATAGGTTATAATTACCGTATGCCCAATATCAATGCTGCCTTAGGGGTAGCCCAATTAGAACAGTTAGATGGCTTTTTAGCTAACAAACGCGCTACAGCCGAAGCCTATAAAGCCTATTTCGAAAAACAAGGCATTACCTTTTTTGCCGAACGTGAATATGAAAAATGCAACTATTGGCTCAATGCCATTATCTTAAACAATAAAGAAGAGCGCGATGCTTTCCTTACCGAAACAAATGCAAAAGGTGTAATGAGCCGCCCAATATGGCAACTAATGAACCGCTTACCAATGTTTAAAGACTATCCTAAAACTGACCTCAGCAACGCCGAATGGTTAGAAGCAAGAGTAGTGAATATACCTAGTGGAGTAAGAAAAATAAATAATGATTAAAATATTAGATTTATCAAATAAAGAAGAATGGAATGAATATCTTCGTATGATACCTAATTATAATAAAGACATTTATTTCACCCCTGAATATTATAAAGCTTATCAAGAAAATGGTGATGGTAAGGCGATATGTTTTGTATTTGAAGAAAATAGTAATATTGCAATATATCCTTTCTTAATTAACGAAGTACCAGCCGGCTATGGGTTTAAAGGATGCAAAGATATCCAAAGTGTCTATGGATATAGTGGTATTGTCCATAATGACATTAATGATTTTGAGATTTTTAAAGAACATTTTTTCAATTCTTTCTATGAGTATTGTCAGAATGAAAAAATTATAACTGAATTTTGTAGGTTCCACCCTTTAATAAAAACTGAAGAGTTTAGCAAAGGCTTTATTGATATTTTGGAAGATAGAAATACAGTAGTACTTGACCTTTCTCAAAATATACAAGATATATGGGACAAATCATATTCATCAATTAATAGAAATATGATTAGAAAAGCTATAAAAAATAATATTCATATTTCGGTTTCTGAAAAAGAAGAGGATTTTCAATCATTCTTTGATATATATAATGAAACTATGAAAAATGTAAATGCTGACAATTATTATTTTTTTAGTGATAAATATTTCTCTGTTTTTCTTAATGAACTCAAAAATAAAAGCAAATTACTTTTAGCTAAAATTGATAATGAGATAATCAGCGGAATGCTATTGATATATAGTGATAATTATGCGCATTATCATCTTTCTGGTCGGAAAAAAGAGTATTCAAATTTAGCCTCTAATAATTTATTATTAGATACAGCGATAAAAATAGCCAAGTATATGAAGTGTAAGTACTTCCATTTTGGGGGAGGTGTCTCTTCTGATATGAAGGATCCTCTTTTCAAATTTAAGTCAGGATTCTCTAAAGAAAATAGAAAATTTTATATCGGAAAGAAAATACATAATCAAGAAATATACGATCAGATCATATCAATATGGGAGAAAAATAATCCTAATAAAATAGACAAACGATTACTTAAATATAGATACTAATGAAAAAAGTAATAATTATAGCAGAAGCAGGAGTAAATCATAACGGAGATATCAATAATGCTAAAAAACTTATAGACAAGGCTGCAGAAGCTAATGTCGATTATATCAAGTTTCAAACATTTAAAACAGAACTATGTATTTCTAAAAATGCCTTGAAGGCTGATTATCAAATAGAAAACACTCAAAATAGTTCTGAGAGTCAGTTAGAAATGGTTAAAAAACTTGAATTGAGTTTTGAGCAGTTTGTAGAATTAGAAAAATATTGTACTCAAAAAGGTGTACAATTTTTCTCTACAGGTTTTGATTTCGAATCGTTAGAATTCTTATCCCAATTAGGAATTACAATAGCTAAAATTCCTTCAGGTGAAATTACCAACCTGCCCTATTTAAGAAAAGTAGCAAATCTTTTCCCAGAAGTCATACTCTCTACAGGGATGGCTACTATAACCGAAATAAAAGATGCCATAAAAGTGCTGACTGATAATGGTGTAAGCAAAGATAAAATTACTGTATTGCATTGTAATACGGAATACCCTACCCCTATGGAGGATGTAAACTTAAAGGCTATGCTCCATATCCAGCGAGAATTAGGAGTGTCCGTAGGTTATTCCGACCATACTTTGGGGATAGAAGTCCCCATTGCAGCAGTAGCCTTAGGGGCTACGGTTATTGAAAAACACTTTACCTTGGATAAAACCTTACCAGGTCCCGACCATAAAGCATCGCTCGAACCTGAGGAACTAAAAGCTATGGTAATGGCTATTCGTAATATAGAAAAAGCCATAGGAGGTTCAGGACTGAAAGAAGTTTCGAAATCTGAAGCTAAAAATAAAGCTATTGCTCGTAAAAGTATAGTAGCAACTAAAACTATAAAAAAAGGTGATTTGTTCTCAGCTGAAAATCTTACTGTAAAACGCCCTGGAACGGGTATTTCTCCTATGCAATGGGATGAGGTAATTGGTAAAATAGCTAAAAAAGATTTTGAAGAAGACGATTTGATTGAGCTATAAATTTAATCACTATCTTTAAGATATTGAAAAGAAATAAATTGCAAATTAAATAATAGTTATAAATATGAATACACAAGAATTTGTACAAAATTTTGTAAATCTGTTTGATGAAACAGATGCAGCAGAAATCAGCCTTTCTACAGAGTTCAGAAGTTTAGATGAGTGGAGCTCTCTAATTGCCCTATCAGTTATTGCTATGGCGGATGAGGAATACAATGTAAAACTAAAAGGTGAGGATATCAAAGCAGCTCATACCGTAGAAGACCTATATAATGTAGTGAAAAGCAGAGTGTAATAACTATGTACAATCCTTTTTCATTAGAAAATAAAACTATTTTAGTAACAGGAGCTTCTTCTGGTATAGGAAAGGCTATTGCCATAGAATGTTCTAAAATGGGAGCACAAGTAGTTATTACGGGGCGTAATGAACAGCGTTTGCAAGAAACCTATGGACAGTTAGAAGGTACACAGCCTGCTTGTATAATAGCTGACCTTACCAAAAAAGAAGACATTGAAACCTTAGCAAACCAAATAGATGGTTTAAATGGGTTAGTAAATTGTGCTGGACTTACAATTCCTAAACCTTTTAAATTTCTGCAAGAAGAGGATATACAAGAGGTAATGACGGTTAATTTTTATGCTCCTCTGTTATTGACTCAGTTACTCGTTAAGAAAAAAAAGCTACAAAAGGCATCATCCATAGTGTTTATCTCATCTATTTCGGGGACAAAAGTATCGTATATAGGAAATAGTATTTATTCAGCTTCAAAAGGAGCAATCAATGGTATTTGTAAAGGATTAGCTTTAGAGTTAGCCTCACGGCAAATAAGAGTAAATACTGTAATACCAGGAATGGTTGAAACCAATATTGTTTCAGGAGGAGAGGTAACACAAGAGCAAATGGAAACCGACAAGAAAAAATATCCTTTAAAACGTTATGGAAAGCCTGAAGAAGTAGCGTATGCAGTAGTTTATCTCTTATCTGATGCTAGTTCTTGGGTAACAGGTTCAAACCTTCTGATAGATGGAGGATATACTTTATTGTAAAATTATGAAAGCATATATTAAAGCACTGACATACGCTCTCCCTAAAAAAGCGCTTACTAATGAACAGTTAGTAGAAGAATTTCCAGAATGGAGTGTCGATAAAATCGCTAATAAAGTGGGTATACACACCCGCCATATAGCAGATGAGAATGAAACTGCAGCAGACTTAGCAGTGAGAGCAGCTGAAAAACTTTTTGCTACAGAAACTAATATCAATAAAAATAAGATAGACTTTGTGCTTTTCTGCACTCAAAGTCCTGATTATTTCCTACCTACTTCTGCTTGTTTAATACAAGATAAATTAGGTTTACCCACTACTTGTGGTGCTTTAGATTTTAATTTAGGATGTTCAGGATATATATATGGGCTTTCTTTAGCCAAAGGGCTCATTATGGGAGGAATTGCCAAGAATGTACTATTCCTTACAGGAGAGACCTATACTAAACATTTGCACCCCAAAGACAAAGGAAATCGCACTATTTTTGGAGATGCAGGTTCTGCTACACTTATATCTACCGAAGGATTTGCTGAAATAGGTAATTTTAGTTTGGGAACAGATGGCAAAGGAGCTAAAAATCTAATCGTAAAAACAGGCGCTTTCAGGCATAAAAGTCCTTTAAACGACTTAAATTTTGATGAAAAAGCGAATCCTATTGCTTCTGATTATTTATTTATGAATGGTTCAGAGATTTTTAACTTTACTATTGATGTTGTACCCTCTTTGGTAAACGACACATTGAACAAGAATCAACTCTCCAAAGAGAATATTGATGGTTATGTATTTCATCAAGCAAATGCTTTTATGCTGAATTTTTTGCGTAAAAAACTAAAAATAGAAGAAGAACAATTTCATTACTATATGAGTGAAGTAGGGAATACCGTTTCAGCTACTATCCCTATAGTACTCTGTGAAAAACTAAAAGAGAACAAACTAAAAGGCAATCTCCTCCTTGCAGGCTTTGGTGTAGGCTATTCGTGGGGAGGATGTATATTGAAAATTAATTAAAAATGTACGATATTCGTTATGCAAAAAAAGAGGACTTACCTCTTATTATAGAATTTTTGGATACCTATTGGAAAAAAAATCACGCTTTAGTGGTCTCAAGAAAACTAATGGATTTTCAGCATTTAAATCCTATTACAGGAGATTATAATTTTATTATTGCCCAAAATAAACAGACGGGAAAAGTTGATGCCCTTAAAGGATTTATTCCTACTTATCAGTATGATAAGAATCTATATAAAAAAGAAAATGACACTTGGGCTGCTATTTGGAAAGTGAGGAAAGATATAAAGAATGATGAGATAGATAATTTAGCTATATACTTGTGGGAAATGTACTTCAATTTGCCTAATAGTAGGTCTTTTGCAAGTATAGGACTAAGTAATGATGCTATAAAAGTACATAAGGCTACTAAAAATTTAGTAGATATAGTGAAACAATATTACATTCTCAATAATTCTGTTGAAAATTTTAAAATTGCTAAAGCTAGTCATAACGAAAAGTTAAACAAAAAGGAGAATGCTTCTATAGAAAAATTAACTATAAAGGATAATTTTGATATTGAGCCTCTTACCGGAGAAAGTATACAAGCAGGGGAGTATAGACCTAAGAAATCTATAGAATATCTAAAAAACAGATATTTATATCACCCAATCTACAGATATAAATTTTGGGGTGTTTTTGTAGAAGATAAGCTGAAAGCTATTTGGGTTATTCGGATAGTGAAAGTAGGAACAGCCAAAGCACTGAGAATAGTAGATATGTACGGTGCTGGGGCAGAAGCACTTCCGTGTTTATTTAACCAAATACAAAAATTATTATCAAAATACGAGGCTGAATATATAGATTGTTTAAACTATGGTTTCGCTGAAGAAGTATTTGAAACAATGGGATTTTCAAAATTAGACACCTCAACAAATGAGGTAATTATTCCTGATTACTTTGAACCCTTTGAACAGCAAAATATATCGTTATATTTTACCTATAAGTTGAAAGATAAAAATGATCGATATGTAATATTCAAAGGTGATGCCGATCAAGACAGACCTAATATAATTCAATAGAAAATGGAAAATCAAAATCTAACAGTAGTGATGTACCACTACGTGAGAGACTTAAAACACTCAAGATACCCTTCTATTAAAGGGCTTGATGTAGCTCTTTTTAAAGAGCAAGTAGCTTTTTTGAAGAAACACTACTTTTTTGTAACCGTTGAAGAAGTTATAGCAGCTACACAAGGCATTCATAAACTACCATCTCACCCTGTTCTTCTTACTTTTGACGATGCTTATATCGACCATTTTACTTGTGTATTTCCTATTTTAAAAAACGAAGGAGTACAAGGAGCTTTTTATGCACCTGTAAAAGCTGTTACTCAGCACAAAGTATTGGACGTAAATAAAATACATTTCATTTTAGCTTCAACTCCAGAAGAGAAAATGTCGTCTCTATTAAAAGAAATAACTCTGTTATTAGACAAATATAGGGAAACGTATCATCTGGAAAGCTATGAGTTTTATTACAAAAAGTTGGCTCAATTAGATAGATTCGATACTAAAGAGGTTATTTTTGTTAAGCGACTATTGCAAGTTGAATTGGTTGAAGAACTGAGAAATATTATCACAACAGAACTTTTTGAAAAAATAGTGGGAGTTGAGGAAGGTACTTTTAGTAGAGAGCTATATATGTCGGAAGACCAAATGAAGTGTATGGTTAGCGCTGGTATGCATATAGGAAGCCACGGTTACGACCATTATTGGTTAGGTTCTTTGCCAAAGGAAAAACAAGAAGTAGAAATTAAAGAGTCTTTAAAATTTATAGAAAATATAGGTGGAGACATAAAACACTGGACTATTTGTTATCCTTATGGAAATTATAATGATGATACTATAACTCTTTTGAAAGAAAATCATTGTGCTTTAGGTTTTACAACAGAAGTAAAGTTAGCAGATATAAATAACCAAATGGGAGATAATGTATTTAAAATTCCCCGTTTGGATACTAATGATTTGCCTAAAGACGCAAAAGCATTACCTAACAATTGGCATAAGTAATTATATGAGAAAGATTTGTGTTATAACAGGTACAAGAGCCGAGTTTGGCTTGCTTCGTCCATTGATAGAACTCATCAATAAAGATGCTGAACTACAATTACAACTCATCGCTACAGGAATGCATCTCTCTCCTGAGTTTGGTTATACTCTAGATGAGATAACCGCAGCAGGTTTTGTAGTCGATAAAAAAGTAGAGTGCTTGCTCTCGTCAGATACTTCAGTAGGTGTTTCAAAAACAATAGCTTTAGCTGTTTCAGGATTTGCGGATGCTCTTGAGGCTTTACAGCCCGATTTAGTGGTAGTTTTAGGTGATAGAACAGAAATATTAGGGGCGGTGATAGCAACTGGAATGGCTAACATTCCAATAGCTCACTTACACGGAGGTGAAACTACTGAAGGTGCTTATGATGAAGCTATTAGGCATAGTATTACCAAGTTCAGCCATTTGCACTTCACCTCTACTGAAGCCTATCGCAGACGAGTAATACAATTAGGAGAACAGCCAGAGATGGTATTTAATGTAGGAGCTATAGGTTTAGATAGTATTAAAAAATTAGAGTTATTAGACAGGGAGGCTTTTGAAAAATCTATTGATTTTAACCTTAAAAAAAGAAATGTACTCATTACTTATCACCCAGTAACACTTGAAAAAGAAACTCCTATAGAGACTTTTGAAAATATACTAACAGCTCTTGACGAGCTCACTGATACAGGACTTATCTTTACCCACGCCAACTCAGATAAGAACGGACGTATCATCAATAAAATGATTACTGAATATGTAGACACTCATAAAGATAAAGCAATAGCATTTAAGTCGTTGGGTCAGTTGCGCTACCTATCAGCCTTACAATTTGTAGATTTTGTCATAGGAAACTCTTCTTCTGGAATGACAGAAGTGCCTGCTTTCAATATTCCCACTATCAATATAGGTGATAGGCAAAAGGGACGTATCAATTGTGAAAGTGTAATTAATAGCACTCACGCTTTGGAGGGTATTAAAAAAAGTATTACTTTTGCTCTCGATAAACAATTTAGAGATAAAATACAGCGGCAAGAACAACTATATGGAAATGGTACTGCTGCTGAAAAGATTTTAAAAATAATCAAAGAACACCCTATTATTCCTTTAAAAAAATCATTTTATAACATTGATTACTAATATATACTACAATGCGAACCGATGTTTTAATACATAAAAACAAAAACTTGGTAGAAGGACTACAACACCTCAACAAATTGCACAATTTGAGTAGGCTTATCCTCTTTGTGGTAGATGATAATGAGAGCGTAATAGGGTCGGTTACAGATGGTGACATCCGTCGCTCCATCATAGCTGAGCAAAATCTACTGAAAACCTTAGGAGAGATTGCAAACCCAGATTTCAAACGGCTATATCAAAAAGATACCTATCAGAGCTTTGAGAAATATCGAAAAAGCGATATAAAAATTCTACCTATCCTCAACCAAGAAGGTAAAATGGTCGATTTGATAGATTTAGAATATACCAAAGCCCAACTCCCTTTGGAAGCAGTGATTATGGCTGGAGGAAGGGGCAAACGCCTCAGTCCACTTACGGATACTGTCCCCAAACCAATGTTGCGATTAGGCGATAAACCAATCATAGAACACAACATAGATAGGCTCATTAGTTTTGGTATCAAAAAAATTTATATATCAGTAAAATACCTTGGCGAGCAAATAGTAAACTATTTGGGTGATGGTAGCCAAAAAGGAATTACTATAGAATATGTATGGGAAGATGAACCCTTGGGAACAGCAGGTGCTTTGGCACTGATAAACAACCTAAGTACTGAACATATCCTACTGATGAATAGCGACTTGTTTACCAATGTAAACTTCGACTCCCTTTACTTAAAGCTTATCAATGAAAGTGCAGATATGGCAGTAGCTTCTACTGAGTACAAAGTAGATATTCCTTATGCAGTTTTTGAAACTAAAGAAGGAAAGGTAACTAGCTTTAAAGAAAAACCGAGCTTTATATACCACTCTAATGCAGGTATTTATATACTCAAACGCTCTTTAATTTCTACTATAGAAAAAGGGAAATATTGTGACATTACCGATATAATGGAACGATTAGTAGCCGAAGGAGGAAAATTAGTATATGATCCTATCATAGGCTATTGGATAGATATCGGGAAGGCTGTAGACTATGAGCGAGCAAAAGATTTTATCAAGCATTTAGAAAAATAAAATTATACTATGGAAATATTAATCACCATCTGTGCAAGAGGAGGATCTAAAGGAATCCCTGGTAAAAATATAAAAATCATCAACGAGAAACCTCTCATATATTACACTCTGAAAACAGCCAATGCTTTTAAAGAAAAACACAAAGGCAAGGTAGATATTGTTCTTTCCACAGATAGCCGACAAATAAAGGAAGTGGTAAAGAGACAAGGGCTGTATATAGAGACTGATTATACCCGTCCTCAGGAATTAGCTACAGATACTGCTGGGAAATTAGGCGTAATTATAAATGTAAAGAACTTTATGGAGCAAAAACACCTTAAAAAATATGATTATGTTTTGGATATGGATGTTACAGCTCCTTTAAGAAATGTAGACGATTTAAAAAAGGCTTTAGCCTTATTAGAGGAAAATACACAAGCTTATAATATTTTTTCGGTAAGCCCTTGTCATAGAAATCCTTACTTTAATATGGTAGAAGAAAAAGAAGATGGGTTTTATAAACTTTGCAAAAAAGGAAGTTTTTTAACGCGACAAAGCGCCCCAAAGGTTTTTGATATGAATGCCTCTTTTTATTATTACAAAAGAGCTTTCTTTGACAATAATTGTGAGCGAGTGATTACAGATAGAAGTTTGGTGTATGTAGTACCTCACTTGTGTTTTGATTTAGACGAACCTATTGACTTTGAGTTTATGTCATTTTTATTAACTCAGAAAAAATTGGATTTTGATTTTAACTATTAGATAGATGAAAGTACTTATCATAGGTTTAGGTTCCATAGCTCTGAAGCACATCAAAGCATTGCAAGAGCTTTATCCTTCTGTAGTAATTTATGCACTCCGAAGAAAAGGAGAACCCTTTAAAGAAATAAGGGGGGTTATTGAAGTTTTTGATATTGATGAGATAGCAATGGAAACGCTTTCATTTATCTTGATATCAAATCCTACATCAGTACATTATGATACTATCCAAAAAGTTATCAGGTACAAAAAACCATTATTTATAGAGAAACCTCTTTTTGAAGCCCTTTCAAAAGAAGCTAATGATTTAGTAACTGAAGTTGAAAGACAAGGAATACTAACTTATGTAGCTTGTAATCTGCGTTTCTTGGAAAGTATTGTTAAAATAAAAGAATTACTCGTAGGCAAAAGAGTGAATGAAGTAAATGTGTATTGTGGTTCTTATTTACCTGATTGGCGACCTAATGTAGATTTTAGGAAGGTGTACAGTGCCAACAAAGAGATGGGAGGGGGCGTACATATTGACCTTATTCACGAGTTGGATTATGTGTATTGGCTATTTGGAGCTCCTACTCGTACTCAATCTTTCTTTAGCAATAAATCATCTCTAAATATTACCGCTTACGATTATGCTAACTATTTATGGGAATATGATGATTTTTCAGTGTCTGTAGTATTGAATTATTATAGAAGGGATAGCAAACGTACTCTTGAGGTACTGACTGAAGAGGGAACTTTTTTAGTAGATTTATTGAAGAATATTATTTCATATAATGATAAACTTGTCTTTCAATCAAGTCAATTGTCATTACAAACCTATACTGCTCAAATGCAGTTTTTTGTAGAAGAAATATTAAACAAACAAACAAAATTCAACACCATTGTTGAAGGATATAAAGTTTTAGAACTATGCTTACAAAAATAAAAGACAAAGTAGTAGTGATTACAGGGGGTGCGGGCTTATTAGGCAAAGAGTTTTGCCAAGCTATTGCTACTAATGGAGCAATTGCCATTATGGCAGAACGAGAACTCTCAGTAGCTGAAAAAGCTGTAGAAGCATTGGGTATGGAACGTATTATCCCTGCCCAAATTGACATCACTGATATCAACTCTATACAAAAACTTATAACCTCTATCTCAGAAAAGTTTAGCAAAATAGATGCCCTCATAAATAGTGCTTATCCTCGCAACAAGAACTATGGTAATGATTTTTTTGAGGTAACCTATAACGATTTTTGTGAAAATGTAGGAATGAATTTAGGAGGATACTTTCTTACCTCTCAACAGTTTGCTAAGTACTTTGAAAAGCAAGGTTATGGAAATATCATCAACTTAGCCTCCATTTATGGGGTAGTAGCTCCCCGTTTTGAAATTTATAATAATACTCAAATGACAAATCCTGTAGAATACGCTGCTATTAAATCAGGCTTAATACATATTACTAAATATATGGCTAAATACTTTAAAGGAAAAAATATTAGAGTAAATACAATCTCTTTAGGAGGTATAGAAGACAAACAACCTGAGCCTTTCTTAAAAGCTTATAAAGAGTTTTGCTTAAACAAAGGAATGCTCAACGCTAAAGATATTTCAGGCTCTGTACTATACTTACTTTCTGATTTATCAGAGTTCGTAAACGGACAGAATATAGTAGTAGACGATGGCTTCACATTGTAGAGAGTATGAGAGTATTATTTTTCTTTACAGCACATTCTCGCTTGGATATGATTATAAAAATTCAAGCCGATATATTGATGACTCATATTTTAAATAAAGATAAGATTTATATAGTAAATGATTTTGGTAGTGATATAGCTAAAAGTCAAGTAAGTTATAATTCAACAAAATCAAATCTTTATTACTATAAAAGTATGTTTGAAAATCTTATTACTACCCTTCGTAACAAAGGAGGAGATATTTCAATTTTAGGATATAAAAATATTCAGAGTTTCAAACCACAAGAATTTAAAACACTACAAGAATTGAAAAAATATACTTATCAAGGGTATAATTTAGGGATGTGTACAGCCTCTTCTATGATTACTTTTATAAGAGATCATAAGCTAAATACAGAAAAATATGCTTATAGAATAAATAGAGAACTAAAAAATGCAATAGATGTTTTAACAACTATTGAGGATTATCATAAAACTTTTTCTATAGAAAAAGTATATGTTTTTAATGGAAGAATGGCCGTTTTTGCACCAATAGTACTTTATTGTAAACAAAATAATCTCAACTTTAATACTTTTGAATTTTCATTAAGCTTTAACAAATATCATTTTTTAAACAATGAAATCCCTCATAATATAAGTTATCGAAAAGAAGAAATAATAGATTTATGGGAAAGAGAAGGTATTTCTCTTATTCAAAAAAAGAAAAAAGCAATAACTTTTTTTGAAAATCAGAGAGGCGGGGTTTCTACTGTTGAACAAAGCTACATAGGATTACAAAACAAAGTACTTGATAATGAATTATTGCAAGGAAAAGAAATAATAACTTTTTTTAACTCTTCTATTGATGAGTTTGCTGCTGTACCAGGATGGGAGAACTATATCTACCTTTTTGAGGATGAAACAAAAGCTATTGAAGAAATATGTTTACATTATATTAATGATTCTAATAAAATATTTGTTCTAAGAATACATCCTAACCTAAAATTTATTGATAACACTCAAAATAGGGATTTATTGAGGCTAAAGACTTTAAAAAACCTTATCATTATCGAAGCTCATTCCCCTATTCGCAGTTATTCCTTATTAGATACCTCAGATAAAATAATAACATTTGGATCAACTATAGGAGTAGAGGCTTGTTATTACGAGAAGCCTGTGATATGCTTAGGCTTATCTTTTTATGAACATCTTGATGTAGCTTATATCCCTAAAAATAAAGAGGAACTATACTCATATATGGATAACAAGCATTTAAAAGCTAAACCTAAAGAAAATGCTTTGCCTTATGGGTATTGGTTCAACTCATTTGGAAAACCTTATACTAATTTTTTGAATGAAGCTATTAAAGAAGAAGATTACCAACTTAGTGTTAAACAAAAGCAAAAAGGACTATTACTTAAACTACTAGATATAGACAATTATAAACGTACCTTAAAAATATTTAACCCTAAAAAGAATATTTTAAAAAAATTTAGAGACCCTTCTTTTAGGAAAAGTTTGTTTAGAGAATTGATGCCTTGGAAGTTAAAATGAATTACTTATGAGAGTTAAGCAACTCATTGTAAATACAATATGGTATGGTGTAGTACCTAAGCTGGTTGCTATACTTACTATTCTGATACTACCCTTCATTACTCCATATCTCACTTTAGAAGATTATGGAATTATAGGGCTTATAAATTCGTATAAAGGTATTGCTTTTGGGGTTGCTACATTAGGATTGCATTTGCACTTAACAAACTCTTATTTTGAGTTAGGTGCTAAATTTAAACTTTTGTGGCGTAGATTGTTTTTCTATATATTATTAGGTTCCTTTTTAACTGCTTTTTGTCTATCAGTTGTTTATTTCTTTTCTTTACCTATAACTCCTATTGAGAAAAAAATATTGATCATTGTTCTCTCAGTCATCCCTATTTTGTTTGTTTCTAATGAAACTATTGTAAGTCATTATTATCCTTTAGTTTTTAAACCTCGTACACAAGTTGTAAGAAATCTGATAGGAGCATTGGCTTCACTTGTAGCATCTTTTGTGATTATTCGCTATTTCCATTTAGGTTATATAGGATGGATAGTAGGATATGCTATTGCTCCTATTGTTGTTTTCATATTGTTCATAAAACCCTTATATATTGATTTAAAAATATTCCCTCAAGTAGACTTTAAGTTTCATAGGATAAAAAATTTACTAAAAATATCTTTACCTATAATTCCTCACAATCTAGGACACTTGTTGTTAAGCTCTTCTGATAGAATTATAATGGATATTTTAGGAGTTTCTGTAGTCAGTATAGGATTGTATTCTAATGGCTATCAGATAGGAGAAAACGCTAATGTAGTAGTTTTAGGTGTTTCTGTGGCATTATCACCTGTTTTACAAAGGATTTATCGGGAAGGAAATATAAAACAAATGCAGTACTACTATAGGCTTGTGAATCTCATAGTCTCTGTTTTCATCTTGTTGGCAATGTTATGGATGAAAGAATTTTATTCCATTTTTATAAAAAACGATTCCTTTCAGCCTGCTTATGTGATCGCTATTTTAGTGTGTGCTACTTATTTAGTGAGTAGTACTGTGTACCTATATCTTTCAACAAGTATTTTTATCAATAAAAATACTAATAAAATATTATATTTGGTATTTTATCCAGCTCTTTTAAATATTGTTTTAAATCTTGTATTTATACCTATTTATGGTTTCAAGGTAGCTGTATACACTACTATTTTTACTTATTGGTTAGTTTTCTTCTTACCTTTCTTCTTTCCTTCTTTTAAACAGATGATGAGAGAAATGATAGGTACTCGGAAAATAATGTTAGAAGGATTGTTACTGAATATTTTTGTTTTGATAGTAGCTTTTTTCGCTTATAAAGTAGCTTATGGGTGGAAATTTTTAATTGTAGGAATTGTAGCTCTATTTTCATTATTATACTATAAAAAGAATAAAATATGACAGAGAATGTGGATAATATACTACTTAGCATTATTATACCTGCTTACAATGCAGAGTTATTTTTAGAAAGGACGGTAAATTCTATTATAGAAGAAATAGAAGGATCAAAGCAAGTAGAAATTCTAATTGTTAATGATGGTTCAACAGATGACACTGCATCTATTATTGAAAAAATAAATTTAAAAAACAAAGAAATAATAATTAACAGTTATTTCAAAGAAAATGGAGGACTATCAGATGCTCGCAATTTTGGAATTTGTAAAGCTTTAGGAAAATATATATGGTTTTTTGATTCAGATGATATTATAGAGAAAAATAGTATTTCAAAAATTGTAACTATATTAAAAAATCAAGATATTGATTTGCTTAGTTTTGAAATAAAAGAAAATTATCAAGATTCAGGAAAAATACAAGTAATAAATAAAAAAGAAAAACCTACCTCTATTGTTGTAAATGGAACAAAATATTTATCTGATTATACTATAGATTATTCAGCTTGTACATTTATAGTTCGTAAAGATATTTTTCTAATAAATAATATCTTTTTTCTAAAAGGAGTGTTAAGCGAAGATTATGAATTTCCTTTGAGACTTTATAAATATTGTAATAAAATAACACATACAAATGAAATTTTCTATAATTATCTCATTAGAGAAGGCTCTCTAAGTCGTAGGAAAACAGAAGAATACTACTTATTTCATCATGAGAGTATGATAAAAATATTGCAAAATCTTTATCTCTTTATAGAACAAATAAATGATAAAAAATATGCTAAAGCTTTAGAAAAACATATCACAAAAATAAAATTAGTTGCTATAGGAACTCTTTTAAAATCAATCTTACCCTTAGAGAGAAAAAAAGAGTATTACATTAAATTTAAAAATTTAGATTTTTTTAGATTACAAAATGTGAGTTTAGTAAAAAAAACAATGAAACAAAGAGTGATTGTTTTTTTGGTTATGATAAAAATGTACTATGTTGCAATGGTTTTACTATCAAAAAAATAATATGAGATTATCTGTCCAAAAAAAAACTATATGGTTTTTCCTTATAACTCTTTCAATAGCCTTTATTGTAGGTAACAGAGGAGATACTCGTGATACCTTTGTGTACTATTCCGTATTTAAATATATAGATATTCTTGATTTACTAAATCCTGCTAAATTCTACATTTTTACAGGAATGGAAATAGGCTTTGGTTGGTATTGTTATCTTATAAGTTTTATCACCAATTCACATATTGTTCTTTTTACAGTATTTTCATTCATAACTTTTTATGTTATTTATTTAGTATCTCGTAAAATAGAAGTAAGCCCTATATTTGTACTATTGTTATATCTTTCATCAGGATATTTTTTATTGCAGCAATTTATGCAAATACGGCAAGGATTTGCCACACCATTGGCATTATATGCTTTAACTATTTTTGTAGGCAAAGAAGATAAATTTTATATAAGGTTTTTACTCATTACATTATTAGCATTTTCCTTTCACCAAGTATCTTTACCTATTGTATGTATAGGAATATTGTTGAGTCTTTTGCTAAGAATAAAAATATCATTAATAAAGTTTAAATGGCTTTCAATAGTGATTTTAATAGTGTTTATCCTTATTGCTAAATTCGCATTAGCCGATTTTTTAGTAAGTGTTTCAAGCAGAGTAGAAACATATTCTAATTCAGCAGAATATTCAGAAGATATAGGTATTTTTAGATTGCCCAATATAAAAGCTTTTCTTACATTTCTATTTATCTTATTTTTTATGAATAAGGATTTATATGAAAATAAATTGTTTGCCATTTTTTTTCTACTCTTTACTATTGGAGTAGCTTTCCGTATAGGTTTTTCAGAATTTTCTATCTTAAGTGGTCGTTTTGCCACAGCTTTTTCTTTTTCTGAAATCTTTATATTGCCTTTTGTGTTTTCTCGATTTAAACACTTAAAAACTACTCTATTAGCTCTATTTGTGATTACACAAGCCATAGCTACCTATATGTTCCAAGCCTCTTTTGTATTAGATGATTATTTTAAACCTCTTATTTAAAATATGAAAATAGCATTTATATTACCCTCACTCAAAAATCAAGGTCCTATAATTGTCGCAAAAGATATCATTCAAGGACTTGTTGACAAAGCAAAGCTAATAGACGTATACTATTTTGATAAAGAAAATACGGAATTGCTTTTCCCTTGTAATACCTATAGAATTTCTTTCTTTCAGAAAATAGATTTCAATAAGTATGATGTAGTGCACACTCATATGCTCCGTCCTGACCTTTACATTTGGTATCACCGAAAAAAAACTGATAAATGTAAGTTCATTTCGACCTTACACCAAATTATTTACGATAACTTAAAAGGCAATTACAACAAACTTATAGCCTATATATTCGAAAAAATATGGGTGAAAATATTAAATAAACAAGACTTTATTGTCTATCTTACCCATTTAATGGCTGATACTTATAAAAATAGAATTCACAAACCTTATCAAGTGATCTATAATGGAAGAGCCTATCAAAAAGAAAAAATAGAAGCTAAAGTAGAGGAAGAATCTCAAATATTAAACATTAAAAAGCAATTTAAGGTCATCGGAACTCATTGCTTGCTCACCAAAAGAAAAGGAATACACCAAACTATATTAGCCCTAAAACATCTCCCCGATTATTTCTTTATCATAGTAGGAGATGGTATAGAGTTAGAAAATTTAAAATCCTTAGCTAAGCGAGAAAATGTGTACGATCGCTGTTGGTTCTTAGGCTACAAAAAGAATGCTATTAGTTACTTAAAGTATTTTGATGTATATGCTGCGACCTCTTATTCCGAGGGGTTTAGCCTCTCACTTATTGAAGCAGGACAAAGCAAATTACCTACCGTATGTTCTAATATCGCTATTTTTAAAGAACAATACAACCAAGAAGAAGTAGTTTTCTATGAGTTAGACAACATACCCTCTCTATCCGAGGCTATTGCGAAAGCCTTTAATAATAAACAACAGTACGCTGAAAATATATACAAACGTGCCATATATGATTATAGCATTGAAAATATGAGTAATCAGTATTTAAAACTATATTGCAAAAACTAATGAAACTCTCAGCCTCCATAGTGTTATACCAAACCGACCTCACACCTCTCAAAAAGGTTATCGATAGCTACTTTGCTTGCAAAAGTGGGGCGCTACAGTTGTTCCTTGTCGACAACTCGCCCACTGATATGCTCAAAAGCGTAGTAACGATGTACCCCGATAAGGAAATACACTATATTTTCAACAACGAGAATATAGGGTATGGCAAAGCTCATAATATTGCTATCAAAAAATCTATGGAGCAAGGGCTACCCTATCACATAGTATTAAATCCTGATATTGTAATACAAGAAGGCACCTTAGAAAAGCTCACTCATTATATGAATGAGCACCCCGAGGTAGGCAATATAATGCCAAAAATCATCTATCCCGATGGTCAGCTGCAATACCTTTGCAAACTCCTCCCCTCTCCTATCGACCTTATTTTTAGGCGTTTTATCCCTTTCAAAAAGTGGAGAGATAAAAGCAATCAAAAGTATGAACTACATTCCTTCAGATATGACAAAAAAATAAATATCCCTAATCTATCAGGTTGCTTTATGTTCTTGCGTACCAAAGCCCTTGAGAAAGTAGGATTATTTGACGAAAATATTTTTATGTATTTAGAAGATATAGACCTCAACCGTCGCATCCATCGTGCCTACAAAACCATCTTCTTCCCCGAAGCCGTTGTTGTACACGAATATCAAAAAGCATCCTATAAAAATATCAAACTATTGAAAGCCCATATCAAATCCGCTATTTATTACTTTAATAAATACGGCTGGCTTTTTGATAAGGAAAGAAAGATTGTCAATGCTGAAATATTAAAAGAAATCAAGCAATTATCTTAAAAAAACATCTTTCAAATGTGTGATAAAGCTTTCTTTTTCGAAATAGGCTTAGCTTATACGAACCTCAACGATATCAATAAAAAAAGCTGCCCCATCTCAGGACAGCTTTTTATTGTTTTAATAGATATACTATACTATTTGATAGCTTCGTAAGCACGAATAGCTTTGTCGAAGCGGTCGTTTACACTTTCTAAAGTGTAGAGACCATCGGCATTGGCTTTTACTCCTTTGAGTTTTAGAGGAAATACTACTGGTGGATTTTGCATATCCAATAGTTCCATTCCACGCAATTGTTCGGTGGTTTGGTATACAATGTTTACCGATACAAACTCTTTACCGCTGTTGTCTACCCATTTTTCAAACACGAGTTTGCTACCTATTGGAGTTTTCTTTTCAATAGATTTAGGCAAACTGTATTCTTCTACTTCCAAAGCGGCATTCACGCTGGCAATGTTAGAATCGTGACCACAAAGGAATGTGAACTTGCGGTTTTTGGCGTTGAGCTCGTCTTTCATATACACTAATAGTGGGTGCGCTACGTTCACGGCTACAATAGGAGCGGTGAAAAGCACATCGCCATAGACATCTTTTACCTTAGCGATTTTTTCCCAGTCGGAGGTGGTGAGGTTGTTGCCAAATGCTGCTTGCACAGGGTCTTTATCTTCATAATATTGCAAAATAAAAGCATCGGAAGCGGAGTTGGCTAACTTCAACGAACCTTTCATATTAGGTTCATCGCCTTTTTCGAGTTTCAACTGGGTGTTGTAATCGTTGAAAGCACACACTTCACCGGATTTACAAGCGGGTGAGTTCTTCAAATCGAGTACTTTCTCCAAGAGTTGGTAAGAGTCTTTCAACCCCTCGTTGATGCCTACAATGCCTTTTTTGCCGCCCATAGCAGCAATTTCTTTTAAGGCTTGTGCTTTGAAAGCAGGGCTACTTTTGGTAAGCGCAGGGAAGAACACAGGGTCCATTTTGCTGGGGGTAAAGCGGTGGTTGATATGCAAATTGGCTACGGGCATAAATCCTGAGGAGAAATATTGCGCGGTAGCAATGGTGCGTTGCATACTATTAGCATAGAAATTCACTTCATCAACAGAGGGAACTGCATTTTCAGTAAAAAGTCCTTCGGCTACTGTCCATTTGCGGAAAAACTGACCCATAATGGTTTCGAGTGCTCCCCCACGAAGGGTAAGTTCACTGGGGGCAGCGCTCCATTTTATCCACTCGTGAGGCGTCATTTTTTGCAAGGTACTCCCGTTCACTGATAAAGAGGAGCGAATGTTATGACGGCTGAGGATCACCACTTCTTTGAGCTTGTATTGGCTTTTAAAACTTTCGGAGCGGTTGAGTTGTGCCATCGCTAAAAGCGGACACAAGAGGAGTAGTAATGCTTGTAGAGTTATGATTCTTATTTTCATACTGTGTTTTAATTAGAAAATTATATTCTTTAACTTTGCCAAAGTTTGAAACTTTGGCAAAGTTTTAATTGCATCTCGTGCTACGAGCTTTGGCAAAGTATGTGATGTAAAAGTAATTGCCTGTGCGACTCGCACTTAGAATTTGATTTGCAAACGTGTTTCGATAAGACTTAGATTGGTGTCGGGAATGCTTTCACGGTAAGTAACACCGGTGTAGGAAGCACGTACACGCCAAATCATATACTTATTGATATAATAGTTGAATGTAAGTGAATAATCGTTGAGGCGACCTCCTAAGATACCCGCTTTAGGGTCGGATAAGTCGGTATAGTTATAACCGGCAACGAGTTCCATAGCTCCTGGCTTAGGGGTAGCGATACCTCCATCGATATCAGTATATTCGTAAGGGCTTCCTTTTACGATAGCACGGAACATACCATAAGCACCACTTGCCTTGAAATTCTCAAATCCACTCTTGCGATTTACATTCACATAGTAATACTGTGCTTCTAACGCCAAGCGGTTTCTAGCCACTAATAGTTCGGGAGAGAACTTGTAGAGGAAAGTAGCGTTATCAATTATCGCTTGTTGTGCGGTTACCTTAGCGATACGAGTAGGGAAAGGTGTTTTGAGCACATAAGAGTTGTGGTTAAGTGCTGGTGTTTCGTTATAACGAGGTGTTTCGAAAGCACCTGAGAGTCCTACGTGAAAAATCTTGCCTTCTTCACGTTGTGGGCGATAGAGCAAACGGCTCATCATACCCATACCTTGGTCGCCTGTAGCATCAGAGCTTTTCTTCATCGTTTCACCTTCGGCAAAGAGGCTTAAAGTACCCATAAAGTCATCTTTTTGGTGTAAGAGCATCAAACCGATGAGACGAGAGTTGAAGAAAGCCTCGTTACTTTGGGGTTCTTCCATCGATATTTTGAAAGAAGAGCTGGTGGCACTTTGCATACCGAATTGGTGTACGAAATAACCTCCACGCAAAAGTGTGTGTTTGCTGAAACCGTATTCGATAAAGATATCCTTAGGAGAAACTTTGCCATAAGCAAAGCCGATATCTACTTTTCCTTTCCAATTACCATAGCGTACGCCTAAGCCCATACGCACATCGGGGATAGCTACCCCACTTACAAACTTATCTTTTTGCTCATTGGCATTGAAATAACCAGCATCCAATAAAATACGTCCTCCGGGTTTTACTTCTAACTTTTCTTCGGGTTTAGGAGCTTCCTGCACAGGTGTAGCGGGCATAGGTTCGGTGGTATCGGTAACGGTGGTTGGTTCTTCTTGGGCATAGGTATAGCCCACAGCCATTAGGCTGAACATCATAAAATATATCTTTTTCATAGTTTTAAATTTTATTTAGTCATACGTTCACTTTTCTTTACTTTGCCTTTTTTTACAAGTCCTTCAAATTCTTTTTTAGCTTTTTCGAGTTGTTTCATAAAGGCATCATTGGCGTGGAGGCGCGCTACTACGGCACTTGCTACGAGACGAGCAGCATCTACATCACTTTGGAAATGGTAACCACAAATCACGCGACTTTGTCCCATTTCATATCCGCGTTTGAGGATTTCGTTTTGTCTATCCACATTGATTTCGGCAAGCACCAAAGCAGTAGCCCACCCGATAGCGGTGTGACCAGAGGGATAAGAACCATTAGTAGAGAGTTCTTTTTGTTGTTCGGGATTGCAAGTGGTCTTTTCGTAGAAAGCAAACGGACGCACGCGCATATAGTGTTCTTTGGCGGCACGAGTAGCGAGGTCGCCTGCATCTTCGCGCATATTTACTACGAGTTTGAAGATTTCGGGAGTAGTTTCCTTAGAAATCTTGATGCCAAAAGCTTCGGAAAAAGCATTAGGCACACCAGGACCCTCTACACGAGCATCGGATACAGCTTGCTCACCACGAGGGGTACGGCGTTGCATTAAGCCCCACTGGTATTGGGCTTCGTCGTTAAGGAAAAGAATACTACCTGGTTGAGGAGGAGGAGGTAAGAGTTCAAGACTGTTTGCCACCTCACCGATTTGCAAGAAATAGAGGTCGGGTTTGGTTCTTACGTCTTTGATTTTCTCTTGTGCGAATGTAGTTGCCATCACCGATAGCAAGGCTACGAATAATAATGTTTTTCTCATCTTATTATACAGTTAAAATTTATTGTATTCTCTTTTGGAAGGTATTTAGGTTTTAAAAGAGACTACAAATGTAGAAAGAAAAGAATAAATGTGCAAATTATTTCAAAAAAATATTTACTAAAAAAGAAAGAAATAAAAACAAATATGGTGATTTTGTGGTTTTTAGGTGCGAGGTGCACGGGCGGGGGAGAAATTAGAGAATGAGAAAATGAGAGAATGAGGAAATGAGAAAATGGAGTGTGAAGTTGTATTAGAGGAATGAGTCTGTGCCTCAGAAATCAAACAAAATTTAAACAAAATCAAGGCTACGCCTTGTAAACCAGCAGAGGGATTGTTAGTTTATTCAACTTTGCCCAAGGTGCGAGCCGCACAGGCAGTCGTAGCACGATGGGTGATTAACTTTGGCAAAGTGTGCACCTCAAAAACGATAGGTTGGGGTTATTAGGAGAATTCGAAAGAAAACGGAGAGATTCAAAAGAAGAGAGGGAGAGATTTTGGTGAAAAAAGGGTGTAAGGAGGGTGGGGTTAGCTTATAGAGAGCTTATAGGAAGCTTATACGAATCTTGGACGATTGGTATAGGAAGGGTATATAAATAATTGACTCATAATATAATACAGCGATGCAAAAAATGGTAAAATCGGGGTTTCGAGACGAAAGAAAGAGAAAAGGCACTAGGACTTAGGCCATAGGCAATAGGGGGGAGTATGACGGAAAAGGGAAGGAATGACGAGGAACGAATGACGAATGACGGAGGTAATAGGGGGAATATGATGACGGAAAAGGGAAGGAATGACGAGGAACGAATGACGAATGACGGAGGTAATAGGGGGAATGTAGCGACGGAAAGGTGAAGGTAAAACGAAGGTAAAGAGGCGGTAAGACGAGGCTAAAGCGAAGTTATTGCTTGTAAAAAAGTCTTTGTAGCGCCTTGTTTTTCGTTTATATATTGGCGATTGATATTGCCTATAGCGGTGCGCTTTTCGGGTGAAGTAACAAGGTTATTCATCACCTGGGCGAATTCTTCTTTACTGCTTACGGAGAGAACGCCTCCTAAGGTGACTAACTCCTTTGCTTCATTGAACTTTTCATAATTCTTACCGATGATTACAGGTACCCCAAATACGGCGGGCTCTAAGACATTGTGTAAGCCCGTAGTGCCCATTCCGCCTCCTACATAGGCTATATCGGCATAGCTGTACACTTTGGTGAGAATGCCTATGGTATCGATGATGAGTACGTCGTAATCAGAAAGGTTGAGAGAGTCTTTCTCGGAGAATAGGGCAACTTTACGGTTTAACTTCTGCTGGTTGTGTTTGAGTTCTGCGATATCGGTAGGGTGAATATTGTGAGGGGCAATGATGAACTTCACTGGGGCAGTGCAAGTGTTGATATACTGCAAGTAAATGTCTTCGTCGGTAGCCCACGAACTACCGAAGACCACACATAGATTGTTTCCTTTGAACTGCTCTACAAAATCTAAATGGTTGTCTCGTTCCAATATTTCAGCCACACGGTCGAAACGGGTGTCGCCACTGACAGTTACATTATTGAAGCCTAAGTTTTTAAGTAGTTGCTGAGAAAGCTCGTTCTGCACGAAGAAATGAGTAAAGCAATGGAGAGCTCGGCGCATCATTCCGCCGTAAGGCTTGAAAAAGATTTGATTTTTGCGAAAAATACCGGAGAGCAAATAAGTAGGTATTTGTGCTTTTTTGAGCTCGGTAAGGTAATTGACCCAAAACTCGTATTTCACAAAAATAGCCATTGCAGGATTTACCATTTGCACGAACTTGCGGGCATTAGCGGGTGTATCAAGCGGAAGATAGACCACTATATCGGCATCGGGGGTGTTTTTGCGCACCTCGTAGCCTGAGGGAGAAAAGAAGGTAATGAGTATCTTATAGCCTTGTTTTTTCAGGGCTTTAACAACGGGCAAGCCTTGTTCGAACTCGCCGAGAGAAGCCGTATGTATCCAAACATAGCGGGTATGAGGGTCGAGTTTTGCGGTAAGGGTAGTCCATACGGTTTTACGTCCGCTTACAAAGAGGTGTATTTTTTTGTTGAATAGGGCAACGAGGGGGAGGATTGTCTTGATGATATAAAGAGAGAATGTGTACATTTTAATGATGAATTACGAATGACAAATGACGATACAAGGCGCAAAGGTAGTAAAAAAGGGACAATAAAAAAAGCGCAAGCCGACGACTTGTGCTTTTTCACTTGTTTTATTTATCTGTTTACAATGAGTTTTCTTTAGTGAATTTTACGATTTCGGAAATACGTCCGAAAGCAACGCCCACTACTGTATCGGCAGCACCGTAGTACACTGCTACTTTGTCTTCTTCGATAGAATGCAAGGCAGCACAAGGGAATACCACATTAGGTACATCGCCGGTAGTTTCGTAGAGAGTGGCAGGCGCCAAGAGGTAAGGCTGTGTACGAGCGATTACCTCGCTTGGATTGTTGAGGTCTAACAATGCAGCCCCCATAGAGTAGCGGAAACCGTTGCAAGTGTTGATCACCCCGTGATAGAACAATAACCAACCATCTTTTGTTTTGATAGGCACAGCTCCTGCTCCTATTTTGGTACATTGCCAAGCGCTATCTATAAAAGGTGTTACTTTCATCACGCAGCGGTGTTCACCCCAGTATTTCATATCGGGGCTATAGCTGATGAAAATATCACCGAAAGGTGTATGTCCGTTATCACTTGGGCGGCTAAGCATTGCGTATTTACCGTTGATTTTCTCAGGGAAGAGCACTCCGTTGCGGTTGAAAGGCAAAAAGGCATTCTCGCATTGGAAAAACTCTTTGAAATCAAAAGTATAAGCAATCCCGATAGTAGGGCCACAATAGCCATTACACCAAGTTACCCAATAGCGGTCTTCGATAAACGTTACGCGAGGGTCGTACTTATATTCAGAATGTAAGAAATCAGTATTACCACCTTTCATCACGATAGGTTCGTGGTTGATTTCCCAATGAATAGCATCTTTACTGAAGCCAGCAAAAATGTTCATTTGTACTGCTTTGTTGTCGCAGCGGAAAACCCCTGCATAGCCGTCGCCAAAAGGCACAACAGCCGAGTTAAAAATACTGTTAGAGGTAGGGATATCATACCTACCGATAATAGGGTTTTCAGAATAACGCCACATTACATCGGTACAACCCGCAGGGCGTTCTTGCCAAGGAATTTTTTGACTCATTATTTTTGTTTTAGTTATTAGTTATTCAGTTTATTAAATTATAGTTTTCACAACAAAGTTATCAGGAATTTCTTCTAAAAACATCGATTCGTTATTCTTTTCGGTTATTAGGTATAGTTGGTCTTTAGCTCTTGTAATAGCTACATAGAAAAGACGTCTTTCTTCTTCCATTAGCAAATCGTGTTGAGTGGGTTTTACAACTTGGAAAATTCTGTCCTCTAACCAAATATCAGGGAATCCTCCTTTACCCTGAGTGAGCCCTATGATAAAAACAGCTTTGGCTTCTAATCCTTTTGCTGAGTGCATCGTTTTAGCCTGTACAAAAACGCGTTGGGTTTTAAATCGGCTCAAGTAATTGCTAAACATTTTGCTACGCCTATATAGAAATAGTATATCTTCCTTTCTGTAACCCTTATTGAAAAGTTTTTTAACTTCACTCACTACAAAATCAATATTTTCATCTTCATTGCTACCTGCAAAAATATTTACTTTTGTTTCCGATTTTTTATTTGCAAAAATCTCTTTTTCTACTTTGAATTTATTGTGTTTTATCACTTCATTGCTGGCTCCAACAATATGTTCAGTGCTTCTGTAATTCTGATTGAGTTTAATTACTTCGGCATTAGGGAAATACTTTTCAAAGTTGATGATATAATCTACATTAGACCCTCTGAACGTATAGATACTTTGCCAATCATCACCTACGCAAAAAAGTTGATTATCGGTAGTTAAGAGTTTTTTCAGTAATTCTACTTGTAGGTTGTTTACATCTTGAAATTCATCTACCAAAATATATTTATACATCTGTTGATGTTGTTCAGCTATTTCGGGTCGGTGGTTGAACAAATCAATGGTTTTAATAATCATATCTTCAAAATCGAGGTATGATTTGTTCACACAATAAGCCTGATATTTTTCCATTAGCGGAATCACCAAATTATAAAAATCTCTGATACGCTGATGTGGGTCGGTGAGAGCTTTAACTAACACTTCTTCGGGTGATAGATTTTCAGCTTTAATCATCTTAATTACCCGTAAGGACTGAGTGATAAAATCGTTTAATTCTTTGTGATAAGCATTGAATTCCTCTTCAAAACTCAAAGCGACATCACTGTGATAATTGGCAGGTAATCTATTTTTAACAATCTTATCTAAAGCCGAATTGAATAGTGTAGTATCTTTAGCTTCAACCTCTTCGTATGTTTTAAAAAGAGTTTTGTTAGCCTTTTTGTACTGTTCATCTTTTTCTTTAACAGCAGCACTCATATTGCTGATGTGCTCTAAGTAAATATCGGCTTGCGGGATATAGAAATCAGGGTGAAAATAGAAATCTTTACAGTTGAGATACGGTTCGTATGCAAAATCTATATTGTGTCTATAGAGCCAATCGGCTATATAACGTTCAGATTTAGACCGCACTTTTGTTCCGTTGAGTGAAGTATAATACTTTTGTTCTTCGTGAAACCCCTCTTCTTTTTTATGGGAATGAAAATAGCCGTTATCTACAAAATAATCAAGGATATAGCGTTTTAAGTCTAATAAGTATTCTCTATTGTTAGAATTTTCTTTGAGGATTTTGCTTGCGATTTCAAAGTCGGTTTCAGGAGTATTTTCATAAACAAAATCATCTTCACCTTTACTTTTTTTACTATCGTTTAAAACTTTAAATTGGTTATCGAACTCACTTACACCATATTTGCGAAGTACCTTATAACAGAAACTGTGAAAAGTGCTTATAGAAAGGTTGGACAGTCTTTTATTTGCTTTCACAAAATTATCTCGATAGGTATTTTTTTCGGCATCACTAATCTTAGTATTATTCATAAAAGATTGATACAAGCCTCCTTCTTCACTTGAAAAAATGAGTCTGTCAATCATTTCATTAGTAGCATTTTTGGTAAAAGTAATCACTAAGATGTTAGCAGGTTTTACTCTTTTAATATTCATTAGATAGGATAATTTTTCTAAAAGAGTTTTGGTTTTTCCAGAGCCAGCTCCAGCGAGTACTAATAAGCGTTTACTTTCACTTACTACAGCTTCTAATTGTTTATCATTGAGTTGATTCAATTTTGCTTCCATAAAAATGTTCTTAGACTTTGCAAAACTTATTTATTTTCTATCACTTCATCAAAAATAGCACTATAAACAGCATCAATATCTGTAAGTAATCCCCATTCTAACCCCTTTTTAGCTGTGAGTAATTCATCATCGCTGAGTGTTCTGCCTAATCGCTCTAAAGCAACAGATTGTATATCTTCTACAGCAATCGTAAAAAGAGGTTTAGTCTTTTCTTCTATAACAGAACTCTCTACCTCAAACTTTTCAAATAGAGAGTTGAAAATAGGTAAGTCTTCCTCATCAATAGCTATTTGCAATACCGTCTTTGCCATAAGGTTGTTGTTTAAAAAATATCGTTAGTATGTAGTTTAAGAGTAGGAAATTTCTCTGAAGGGATATAATCATCTACTACATTGATAGGATTTTGGTACTTATCATCTTTCAGTATATATACCAAAATATTTTGGTGATCGGGGTCAATAATCCAATATTCTGGTACTTTAGCTTCCTCATAAAGGGCATATTTGAACTTCATTTAAGAAACTGATAGAGCTCTCCTGCTAATTTCATTGATATTTCTTGATGTACTGCTGAAGATGTAGACATTTTGAAGAGCTTTCCTTTAAAAAGTTCTACACGCTCTTTAAATTTCCACAATAGATAATCGGCATACGAGTACACGCCATATAGAGGGTCTAACTGGTTGATATTAGTGATTTCCATAAAAAGATTACTTTTCTGTTATATTCTTCAACTTTGCCAAAAACCGTAGCACGGGTAGGTGTTAAGAACTTTGGCAAAGTGTGTGACGCAAATAACTGCTTGTAGTACCACGACCTACAACTACACTGTTTTCTTTATCAATTCTGTGATAAATGTTATTTGTTCATCATCAAGCTCGGTGTGCATAGGTAGAGAGATGACTTCTTGTACTAATTTATTGGTAACGCCAAAATCAGCTTCGTTATAAGAGCTGCGGGTATAGGCTTTTTGAGCGTGTAATGGTATAGGGTAGTAAATACCAAAAGGCACTCCGTTTTCACCAAAAACCTTAGCAAGTTCATCGCGTTTGCCATTGGTAATACGGAGGGTATATTGGTGGAATACGTGGTCGTTACCTTTTGCGATTACAGGGGTAATGATATGAGGATTGCCTTTCAGCGCTTCGGTATATTTGCGAGCAGCTTCACGTCGACGGGCATTATAATCGTTTAGGTGAGGGAGTTTGGCGCGCAATACTGCTGCTTGTAAAGAGTCGAGGCGAGAGTTTACCCCTACTACATCGTGGTGATAACGCACGTACATACCGTGATTTACGATACCGCGAAGAGTGTAAGCGAGGTCATCGTCGTTAGTGAAGATAGCCCCTCCATCGCCGTAGCAACCGAGGTTCTTAGAAGGGAAGAAAGATGTTGCCCCTACGTGACCGATAGTTCCTACTTTTTGTTTATGTCCATCGGCAAAAGTATAATCAGCACCAATGGCTTGCGCATTGTCTTCAATCACAAAGAGGTTGTGTTTTTTAGCCAAAGCCATAATAGCTTCCATATTAGCTGGCTGACCGAACAAATGCACTGGCACTATGGCTTTCGTGCGAGGAGTAATAGCTTTTTCAATTGCCTCGATGTTGATGTCGAAAGTATCGTCGTACACATCTACCAATACAGGGGTGAGTTTCAGTAGGGCAATCACTTCCACAGTTGCAGCGAAAGTAAAATCGGCAGTGATAACTTCATCGCCTTCTTTGAGTCCGAGACCCATCATTGCTATTTGTAGGGCATCAGTACCGTTGGCGCAAGGGATTACGTGTTTCACGCCCATATAGTTTTCCAATTCTTTTTGGAAGGCTTGTACTTGGGGGCCATTAATAAAAGCTGTGGTGTTGAGTACTTCCTCAAAAGAGGCTTGTACGTCGTTTTTAATTCTTTCGTACTGACCTTGTAGGTCAACCATTTGTATTTTTTTCATATGTCGAATATTATTAATCGTTCGTTTTTAATCCTTAGTTGTTTATGTTGCTTTGCCACGACTTTTGTCAAAGTCCTAATAGCCCGTCGCACTACAACTACGTAATGCCTACCGCGCCACAGTTCTATAGCTATTAAACACAGCCTTCCACAGTGCAAAGATACAAAAATATTTTGAATTATATAAAAATATCCCCCTTCTTAACACATAAGGGTTGACTCACCTTCGTAAGCCAACCCTTATGCTATTAAAAAAACTTCTTATTCCTAAAAATATTTCAACTTCTGTGTGAAAATCGTTACACGCTGACCGTTAACCGACATTGTTTTCTTTGTCCAGTTGTTCTTCTTGTCATACACAAACTCGTAAGTCTCTGTTTTAGTAACGTTACCATCTTTGTCAAAGTATTTAACCTCCACCTCATTGTTGTTTTTGTCAAAAGCTGAAACAACTCTCTGTTTCAAAGCGTTATCTTTGTCAAACACTTGCTTTTCTACCATATTCCCTTTGGCATCGTAAGTATATACCGTTTTGCTGGTAAGCTCGTCCTTTGTGAATTTAGACTCTTCCGATAATTTCCCCTCAGGAGTATACTTATAAGTAGTTTTATCTTGGCACATTCCTGCTATACAATCCGTGCGTTCTACAAGCTGATTCTGTTCATTATAAACATTTATTCGGCTCATAAAAATATTCCCGTCGGGCGTCTCTACATCGTGCTTGGTAAGATTCCCTCTTTCGTCATACTCATACACGTTCTTAGAAAGCAACGTGTTCGAATCATCTCTCGAAGCCGACTCTAACATATTCCCGTTTTTGTCATACACATCCACGAATTTAATCGTCATTCCATTTTGCTTCGATTGCATTTTTACAACAGTCCCCTTTTTGTCAAACTGCGAAAAAAGCTCAGAGTTCATCGGTATTTCCTCTCCGTTTTCACCAACTTGGATACCCGATTGCACAACCGTTTTTACTTTTCCTTTCAGCTGAGCACGCTCCCAACCATTCTTTTTGTGATTCTGCCCAAAAGCGACAGTAGTGGCTAATAAGGCAATGGCTATGATTCTTTTCATAATAATGTTCTATTTAAAATAATACTTTTTTAGGGCGCAAAAGTACAAAAGATTTCTAAATGTACCAATACGCCATATCCACCTATTCACCAAAACTATGCCAAAACAAAGTAAAATGAGAATAATAAAGCGCCTCTTGTTATATTTATAACTAAATAGTCGTCGTTTGTGTCTCTTTTAAAAAGAATTTTTCTATCCTTATTTAACCTCAATTCGATGTAATAAAATACTATTTTCAATCACCCGTCGTACTACTTTCAATCACCCATCGTACTACTTTCAATCACCTGTCGTACTACTTTCAATCACCTGTCGTACTACTTTCAATTGCCTGTCGTACTACTTTCAATTGCCTGTCGTGCTACGACCTCACCCCTTTTCCGTCGCTACATTCCCCCTCTCCTTGGGAGAGGGACGGGGTGAGGATTCTTTTTCTTTCGCCTCGAAACCCCGTTTTTAACATTTTTAGTCTTGTTGTATTGCACTATTAATCAATTATTTATATACCCTTTCTATACCAATCGTCCAAGATTCGTATAAGCTTCCTATAAGCTCTCTATAAGCTAACCCCACCCTCCTTACACCCTTTTTTCATCAAAAGACCTCTTAGTCTCCTTCTGAAAAATTCCGTTTCCTTCCGAACTCCTCAACCCTTCCCCATTTGCTAATTTTCAAATTCGCTAATTTTCCCCGCCTGTCGTGCTACGACCTCGCACCTCTTACCTCCTTTGCATTTCTACCAAACTTCTTCTTAAAGGCAGTCGAAAAATGCGATATATAATCATATCCACAAGTGAGGGCGACTTCACTTATACTCTTATCGGTGTGAAGGAGCAGTTGTTGTGCCAACTCCATTTTATAGTCGTATAGATAACCAAAAACAGTAGTGCCAAATACCTCTTTAAAACCATAACACAACTTCTTTTCGTTCACACCTACGGCACGTGCCAATTCAGTTATCGAAGGCGTAACGTCCAACTGAGCCGTAAGGCGGTCGCGCACTTCGTACATCTTCCGCACGTCGGTTTGGGTTTTGCAGTATTGGTATACTTGTAGCTGTTGCTGTTCGTATTGATGTAATTGTAACAAAAAGAGTTCCTGCACTTTTAGGTCGGCATAAGGTCGTGCTGCCCTGCCTAAAAGAGAAGCGTGTTGCAGTTGGTCAAGAACGGTTTGCATAGCAAAGTCAGTAGGAAGTGATTGTTCAGGCGAAAGAATAAAGTTACCACCCCGCTCATAGCGCTGGTACCACGCCATAAAAGTTTCGGGATATTGAATAGCTATTTGCGCAAATTGCTCAGCACTGATAGCAACCGTAATCACTTCTATAATATCATCTTTATGCAACAAGTCTTTGCCCAAGCATTCTTCTTTACCAAAAAAGATATTGTGAGTCCCCGCCTTACTGATACAATTTAGCCCGTCTATCTGCACTGCCATACCTTTGTAGGTTCGGGTTACGAAATAAAGACGCACTGAAGGAATATCCATACGTCCCACAAAAGTCACTTCCTCCTTCATTTGTACTTGCCATCGGTAGTAAGTATGATTGCTTAAGGTTTGTTGTTCCAATTGGAATACCCCCATTTGTTCATTCACTCTTTCGTAATAATTTTGCACCTCTTCTTCGTTGGTTGCCAAAGGTAATGTTATTTCGTTTATCATATTCATCAGTCGTTTATCACGTTCATCAGCTGTTTGCCGTCAGCTCCACCCGCCAGCTACAAACAACCAATCACTTTATTTGCTATTCAGATGTAAAACTTTGCTAAGGAAATTAAACAATCGTGCTTCCTTTTTGCAGTATTTTTGCACTCTGAAATCTGTTGTTTAGAACAAAAGTAAATAACATATTTCAAACCACCAAATATTTTAGCTTTTAGTTTTTTAGTCGTTAGCAGTTAGCAAGCGATTAAATACTGATTATTAGGTAATTCAACTTTGCCAAAGTTTGAAACGCAAAAACCGATATCTATGTTAAACAAAACTTTTCTTTTACTACTACTCTTCAGTCTTTCTATATCAGCTCAAAACACTGCCGAACTCATTGGTACGGTTACCGATAAAGTAACTCACCAACCTTTGATAGGTGCCGATGTTTACATTAAAGAACTAAACAAAGGTGTGAGCACCGATGCACGCGGTCAATATCGATTGGCACACTTGCCCGAAGGGAATTATACCGTGTGGTTTAGTTTTCTCGGTTATCAAACCTTTGGAAAGAAAATCAGTGTGAAAGGACAGATGCGTTCAGATGTATCGCTGAAAGAACAAGCCGAAGAAATAAGCGGAGTAACTGTTTCGGGCAAGAGTATCGCTCACCAAAAGAAAGAGCAGAGTATGCCCGTAACAGTAATTGATATGAGTAACCTGCGAGGTACGGTAAGCAGTGTGCAGGACATTCTTCTAAAAACCGTAGGTATCACTTTGCGTTCTTCAGGAGGGGTAGGCAGTAGTTCACGTATCTCAGTAAGAGGGTTAGAAGGCAAACGCATAGGCTTTTTTATAGACGAATTGCCCTTAGGTGAGCAAACGGATTATATCGATATCAATGATATCCCCATAGATATGATTGACCGAATTGAGATTTACAAAGGAGTCGTACCTGCACGCTTCGGGGGCTCATCGCTTGGAGGAGCTATCAATATCGTTATTCGCGAATACCCCGATAAATATGCCGACCTCAGTTATGGGTATGAAAGTTACAACACCCATAAGGCACAAGGGGTATTCAAACGCAACCTCAAACAGCGTGGATTGGTATTCGGTATCGGTGGGGGCTATACTTCATCGGATAATAACTACACTTTCGATTCTCCTTTTCAAGGAGGATTGCGCATCACCCGCAACCACGATAAGTACCGCAAGCTCATCATTGGCGGGAGCTTCAAAGCAAAGAAATGGTGGTTCGACGAAGTAGAGTTAGAACCCGTGTTCGTCAAAACCTATAAGGAAATTCAAGGTATCGAATACGATATACGAGAAGCCCATAGTCAGTCGCTAATGACGGGGCTTTCTAATAAACTCGAGAAAGATAATTTCCTCACAGAAGGCTTGAACCTTGATATGTTCAACGGATTGGTACTTACCAAAATGAACTTCATCGACAAAGCCACCCGTCGCTATGAGTGGGACGGTAGCTCCTACCCTACCCCTTCGCGTTATGGCGGTGAGGCAGGTTATAACTACCCATCGGACTCTGACGATAAAAAGCTCACTTTTATTAATAAAACCAATTTGGAGTACATTCTTACTGAACGCCATTCGCTGAATATCAACAGTGTGTTTTCTATGGCAAACGGTACGCCCAAAGACGACTTAAAAACCCTGAGTCTGGGTAAGCAAGTGAATTTCGATTCGCAAATGCGCAGTTGGATAAGCGGACTTACATACGACTTCCGTACGCTTAACGACGTGTTTTTAAACTCGCTCACAGTACGCCATTATATGTACACTATGCACACCCAAATGGTGCCTCTCTTCGTCCCCGGTAAGTACGATGTAGACGTAAGCAAGAGCGATTTTGGGGTGAATAATGCGATGCGCTACCGCTTTCTGCCTTCGCTAATGGGGAAACTCTCTGCTGGTTATGAGGTGCGCATTCCTTCGGAAACGGAGCTCTTAGGCGATGGTATAGCTGTAATCCCCAGCCCTGATTTATTGCCAGAGCGTAACCTCAGCGCTAACCTCGGTTTGCTGTTCGACCTTACAGGCAAGCACCCTACCAATGCTCAGATAGAAATGAACTTCTTCTATATGTATTTGCAAGATATGATACGTTATACTGCCGGACTCATAGGGGCACAATACCAGAATTTTGGTGAGATGCGTACTCTTGGGGTAGAGTTTGAAGCCAAAGCCGATGTATTGCCTTCGCTTTATCTATACGGCAACACCACTTATCAAGACCTGCGCGATACACGTGCTTACGAGCCAGAAAGCACCGTGCCTAACCCTACTAAAAACAAACGTATGCCTAATATACCATACTTAATGGCAAATGCAGGCTTGGAGTTCCACCGCGAGAATCTCTTTGGCGGTACGGGGCAAAACACACGCCTTTTTGCCGATGTTGCTTTCGTAGAAGAATACTATTACGATTTTGAAATGACGCAATTGCAGAAACGCCGTATTCCGCGCAGTACGACCATTGATATAGGTTTTGAGCACAGTTTCTTGAATAATAAAGTATTTCTCTCAGGGAAAGTGCGGAATATAACGAATGAAAAGACCTTATCAGAATTCAATCGCCCATTAATGGGAATCAATGGGGGAATTAAATTAAGAGTGATATTTTAACTGCTACTCGTCCGAATTAAAAATATACTTTAACTATACTTTCAGTGGCTCTACAGTGGCTCTACAGTGGGTCTACAGTGGCTCTACAGTGGGTCTACAGTGGCTCTACAGTGGCTCTACAGTGGGTCTACAGTGGGTCTACAGTGGGTCTACAGTGAGTCTACAATAAATTAAAAGCGAATCTAAAGCGAATTTAAAGCGTAGGACGAAAATTTTACAAACCAATTTTGATTGGCTGGCTATAAAAAGTGAAGCAAAAGATGAAAAACAATTATATATGAAAAAAAGATTTATTTTAGGCTTAATAGCCTCACTTATTACTTTCTCCGGTGATATGCTATTGGGGTACATTCAGGTAGAAAACCCTGAAAAATCACTGATGAACTTCTCACTTACCTTACCCCTATCGCGCATTATGTGGGGAGGATTTTTAGGTGTGATAGGTATCCCTCTGCAGTGCATAGGGTATTGGCAAATTTACAAGTTGATGAAAGAAGGTAGTGAAACGCTCTCAAAGCTTTACAAAGTAGGTATCTGGGGGTGGCTGGTAATGGCAGCTTGTGGGGTGCACCTTAATTGTGCTGTGGTGATGCTTATCTACAAACAGCTTTACCCCACCGATGCAACCTTAGCTCACAATATAGCTACTACCTTTTCTAATAATGTATTAGTGCCTTGCTATTACATTTTTATCGTCTTTTTCCTACTGATGAACATCTCACAGTTCATAGCTTTTGTAAGGAAAAAGACCGTTTATCCTCGCGTAGCAGCCCTTTTCAATATGTTTATAGGTATTGGCATCATTCATCTTATAGCTTATTTGTTGCCAGATTCGGCTATTAAAAACGGATTGAATGTATCGGCTATCAGCTTGGGTAATGCCTTGATGTTTATAGGGTTGCTTTTTTTTAAAGGTCAGACAAGTCTAACAACTAATAATAATAACTAAAAACTAATTTTATGTATTCAAAAGTATTTTTAACTGTGTGCTCTTTAGCACTTCTCACGGTGGGTTGCAAGAAAGACGACAACCCTACCCCCGCTCCTATACCACCTAGTAATGTGGTTTATACAGGTGATTTCTTATTAGAAACTTCTGTCAAAAACCCCGATGGAATGAGTGGTAGTTCTTACCTTCAAATCTTTCATAAAATGGCAGGAGGTATCGCTATTGATAACTCCAAAGCTGAGCAAGTAGAGTTTGGCTCTTCGATACAAGTAGAAGGGAAAAGTGTCTACCTCTTTGACACTATGAAAGGTATCGGCGGTATCACCCAATATACTTACGACCCTACTACCAAAAAGCTCACCAAAGGAGCAAATCTCGCAGGGCTTTCTAATTCGATGGTAGGTCATCTCGAAAAAGTAAGTGCTACGAAAGCTTATGTACCTATGTACACACAAGGCGTGGTGTGGATTATCAACCCACAGACAATGCAAAAAACAGGTGAAATCGACCTCGCCCAATACGCTCACGGCGACAGTAGTCCTGAGCCTGCTATGGGTATTATTCGCGATGGCAAGTATTACCTATGTCTCAACCAAATCAACCCTGGAGCAGGTTGGCAACCTTACGCCGACTACCAACAGTGTGATGTGGCTATCATCGACCCTCAAACTGATGTGGTAGAGAAAGTAGTTTCCGAAACCACTACTAAACTCACTTTCCCCACTCGCCCTATGGCACAATGTAAAGGAATGCTCTTTACCAATGAAGCAGGTGACCTTTATATAGCTACCGCAGGTTATTTTGGATATTCCAAAGACAATACTAAATGCGGTTTCCTCTGTATTCCCAAAGGCAAGACTGAATTCGACAGTAGCAAATCGTGGGATATCTCTACTACTCCTATTGCAGGCACTAATTACAAGCCTGCTAGCGTGTATAACTGTTTGTATATAGGCAATGGTAAAGCTGTAGCTTATGTGGGTATCGTGGAACTCGGTGGCGCAAACCCCTATACTGCTAAAAACGCTATGGCAGTACTCATAAATTTCAACAACAAATCTATCAGCCAGATAAGGGGCGTTCCGCTTACTGATGGACATAGTATTCTCATCACCAAACTGAAAGATAGAGTACTCTTTGGTGCTTTCGGTACTGATAAAAGAGGCTTATTCGATTTCAACCCTGCTAATGAAACTGTAGAACAAGTGCTTAGCACTACTGGAAATCCCGCTTTCTTTCACGAGTTCTAATTCTCAAAATCAGACCTGTCGAACGAGTCGAACAGGTCTGATTCTAACCTCTAACATCTATGAACAAAATACCCGAAACAATGCTCATTACTTTATGGGCAAAAGCTACTGAAAATAAAGAACCTCAACCGCTGTTACGCGATGAGAAGGCTGCTGAGATTATAAACAAAATAGACTATGATTTTAGCCGGTTCAAGAAAGGTAAATTCTCCCAAGCAGGCGTGTGTGTACGCGCTCACCTGATAGACGAAGAAACACGTGCTTTTATAGAGCAACACCCCGATGCAGTAATAATACAATTGGGTACGGGTCTTGATGCTCGTTATGAGCGTTTGGGCTGTCCGGAACTTACCCATTGGTATGACCTCGATTTGCCTGAGGTAATTGCTATCCGGCGTCAGTTTTTTGAGGAGAGTGAAAGACGTAGTTTTTTAGAAATGTCTCTCTTTGATACCGAATGGATAGAAAAAGTAAAAGCTCACCGCAAGCCTGTGCTCATTATTATTGAGGGGGTACTGATGTATTTCCCTCCGTTTGAGGTAAAAGATTTTATGATACATCTCTGTGAAGCATTTACTGAGGCTACTCTTCTCTTCGATATGCTCGCTTATGCCTTAGTAGGGCACGCTAAGAACCACGATACACTAAAAGCAATGGATAAAGACAGGCGTCCTGAATTTCAATGGAGCGAAAAGTATAGCGAGGCGATAGAGCAGTGGCACCCTAAGTTGCACGTGGCGAAAGAGTATTTTATGAGTAAGCACGACCAAGGGCGCTACCCTTTTATCTTCCGTATGCTATATAAGATTCCGTATTTTTATAGGCGATTTAACCAGAGAGTGGTGAGATTAGAGATAAGGTAAATAACATAACAAATATTTGATATATAACGTTTTATATAATATATAGAAAATAAAAGTAGTAAAAAAATTAGGAGATTAAATAATTATTATTACTTTTGTGCTTTCAAAACAGAAATTTTAGTTATATACCTTATTTTAATAAATATAAATGAGAACAATACAATTTAGAGAAGCCGTTTGCGAAGCGATGAGTGAAGAAATGCGTCGCGACGAGTCTATTTATTTGATGGGTGAAGAGGTAGCCGAATATAATGGCGCTTACAAAGCCTCTAAAGGAATGCTCGATGAATTTGGGCCTAAACGTATTATTGATACCCCTATCTCTGAAGGTGGTTTTGCAGGTATCTCAGTAGGGGCTGCTATGAATGGTAACCGTCCTATTGTAGAGTTTATGACCTTCAACTTTTCATTAGTAGCGATTGACCAAATCATTAACAACGCGGCTAAAATGCGCCAGATGTCAGGAGGTCAGTTTAATATTCCTATCGTATTTCGTGGTCCTACCGCTTCTGCTGGTCAGTTGGCGGCTACCCACTCTCAAGCCTTTGAGAACTGGTATGCTAACTGCCCTGGATTGAAAGTAGTAGTTCCTTCTACGCCTTACGATGCGAAAGGACTTTTGAAGTCGGCTATCCGTGATAACGACCCTGTTATCTTTATGGAATCTGAGCAAATGTACGGCGATAAAGGTGAAGTGCCAGAAGAAGAATACACTATTCCATTAGGCGTTGCCGATATCAAGCGTGCGGGTACTGATGTAACTATCGTTTCTTTCGGTAAAATTATTAAAGAAGCACATAAAGCTGCTGATATTTTAGCCAAAGAAGGTATTGAGTGTGAAATCATCGACTTGCGTACTGTACGTCCGCTTGACTTTGACACTGTATTCGCATCGGTTAAGAAAACTAATCGCTTAGTGATTTTGGAAGAAGCTTGGCCTTTTGCCAGTGTGTCTTCTGAAATTACTTATCAAGTACAAGAGCACATCTTCGATTATCTCGACGCGCCTGTACAACGCATTACTACCACTGATACGCCAGCACCATTCTCTTCAGAACTTTTGAAAGAGTTTTTGCCAAATGCTGACGACGTAGTAAAAGCAGTAAAAAAAGTACTTTATAAATAAGAATTTGCTATCATTTTTATTTTTTTAAAAGTTATATTTTATTTTTTAGTCTTCACGATTTTTCCTCATCGTGAAGACTTTTTTTCGTTTAAGAGCGTTAATCTTTTGTTAAACTTTTGATAGGAAAGCAAAAGAATAAAAGTTGTGCTTGTAACACAAATTAACGTCTTAATTGTTTATGAACTATTAAAATAATGCCAAATAAGCTCATTATAAGGGCGTTGTTTTAACATATTATTGATTTCTGAAAGAAAAGAAAAAGATACAAAGGTGGTTTATATAACTTGTAAGAATTAAGAATTTTTCAGTATCTTTGTGCGAAATTAGGAGGGGAATTATATATGCCATTAGAGAGCACCATAAAAGTAGATAAAAAAACCACCTTGTACATTTGGGAGGTAAGGGAGGAGCTTGCTGTGTTGGAAGAAGAAACTCCTCTTACTCCTGAACAAAAGGAGAGTTACAATGCTATTAGCAATGAGAGGGCTAAAAAAAACTTTTTAGCTACGCGTTTATTGCTAACTCAGTTAGGACACGCCCCCAATTCTTTGCATTACAATGCTTACGGAAAGCCTTTTTTAAAGGGGAAAGATTTTATTTCGATTAGTCATTCGTTTGATAAGGTTGTGGTGATGATAAGTAATAAACCTGTGGGGGTGGATATTGAGAAGAAACGAGAGAAAATATTGCGTATTGCACATAAATTCACTCAATGGAATTACCGTTCAGCGGATTACTCGATTCAGAACATCATTCAGAAACTTACAATGACGTGGTGTGCCAAAGAAGTAGGTTTTAAAATTCACAACAAACCTACTCTTACCCTAAACGATGTGAGGGTAAAAGACTTTTTTCCTAATGACAAGGAGACGGATATTAAGATAGGAAACACTATGTATAAGGTCTTTTTTGTTTTGATAGAAGATTTTGTTTTAGGATATTGCAAAGCCAATAAATAAACGTTTTGGTTATATACAAGAACAAATGGTAGATTTTGTAGTTATACAAAGTTTGCCATTTGTTTTTTTATGTTAATGAATGTGGGTTGGGCGTAAATCTCAGAATTAGAAAATGAGAAAATGGAGTGTGAGGTTGAGTTAGAGGAATGAGGCTGTGCCTCAGAAATCAAACAAAATTTAAACAAAATCAAGGCTGCGGACTGCGCCTTGTAAACCAGCGGAGGGATTGTTAGTTTATTCAACTTTACCAAAGGTGCGAGCCCCACAGGCAGTCGTAGCACGACGAGCAATTAACTTTGGCAAAGTGTGCACCTCAAAAACGATAGGTTGGGGTTATTAGGAGGATTCGGAAGATATCGGAGAAGAACGGAAGAGAGGTGTGAGGGATTTTGGTGAAAAAAGGGTATAAGAAGGGTGGGGTTAGCTTATAGAGAGCTTATAGGAAGCTTATACGAATCTTGGACGATTGGTATAGGAAGGGTATATAAGTAGTTGACTCATAGTATAATACAACGATGCAAAAAATGGTAAAAACGGGGTTTCGAGGCGAAAGAAAGAGGAATAGGTGATAGGCCTTAGGCCTTAGGCAGTAGGGGGGAGTATGATGGAAAAGGGAAGAAATGACGAATGACGAGAGACGAAAGACGAAGGAAATGTGATGAAAAAATCCTCTTAGTATTATATAAACCTCCCCCTTCTCACATACTCCGCTTTTGCGGTGCACATACCCAGCTATCGCTGGCTACCTCAATGAGGGGGAATGTGGCAAATCATTTATTCGGTAAGCCCCCGAACCCCCGAAGGGGGACAAGCTGGAAAAGATGACAAACCTCCCCCTTATCACATACTTTGCTTTTGCGAACTTCCGTTCAAAGGGAGAATGTAGGGACGGAAAAAGAAAAGAAATGACGAGGGACGAATGACGAATGACAGAGGTAATGTGGGAAAAATATCCTTCTATACACACTCTCGGCTAATGTTATTTTAAGTGGCTTTTAGGGGATTTTTGGTGATTGCCTCTTTGAGTATGGGGAGGGCACTTTTTTCAATCAGCTTAGAAGCGGTGAGGAGGGTGATTACTTTATGAGGTTTAAGCATCTCTAAGAAAGATGCAAAAGCGGGGTTTGCCAAGAGTTCTTGGGTATAATCTGCTTTGAAATCTTCGAATTTGCCGTCTTGATGATAGCGCTTGCGCAAAGCTGTGGAAGGAGCTACCTCTTTCGCCCAAAAATCTAAATGAAGTGCTTCTTTTTTGATGCCACGAGGCCAAAGCCTATCGGCTAAAATACGAAAGCCGTCATCGGGGCTTTCTGCTTCGTATACGCGTTTTAATTGTATTTTCATAGTAACAAGACCATTGCAAAAAATATACCAATTAGGATTTAATGATTAGTGATTAATGTTTAATGGTTAATGATTAAGAAGCGGAGAAGGGGTGGTTATGAGTGGTAGGAGTGTTGTAAGCGGTATGCTTTAAGGATTAAAACCTGCTCTTAAATCCTAAGGCTTTGGCTTTACTAAGCGCAGCTTTGGCTTCTGCCTCACGCCCAAGTTCGTTGTAGAGCAAATACAAATCGTAATAGATTTGGGCGTTTTTGGGTTCGTACTTCAAGGCTTCGTTTAAGAAGCTTTCTGCCTTGTCGTTTTGGGCTTTGCCACTGTAAAGAACGGCGAGGTTTAGGCGAATGTAGTTCAGCTGTTTGTCTTTCAGCAGAGCGCGCTCGTAAAAACGAATGGCGTTATCGGTATCGTTTATCTTCACAAAATAGTCGCCTGCCGTAGCACTTCCTAATGGAAAATCGGACTGTGAGAGCACAAAGTCCTTATACTCTTGATGCGCTTGTTTAAATCCATTATAGACCCTGCAAGCCTCTAATCCTTTTTGGGTGAGCAAGGCATTTGCGGCGAGCATACGCACCGCCTTCACCTTATCGGTAAGTAAGAGCAACAAATCATTTTCATAGAGATTCAGAGGGTATTCGCTAATAGCCACCACGGCACGATAACGCGTTTGTGGGTCGGGATTGTGGAGTTCTTTTTTTATAAGCGCAAAGCTCTTTTCAGAAGGGTGATTGCCTAGATAGTGAATGGCTCCCGCACGCACAATGGCGGGGGTTTTTTTGTCTTCTAACAGACTACTGAGTGCGGCGATATTTCCTTTACTTCCTTTAATAAGATTTTCGGCGAAATGCGGTTTGCGCTGTTTGCCGTACCACTTGACAACAGCTTCGGCTGCCCAGCCAGCGGTTTTATCGGTATGACAAGCATTGCAAGCGTTGGGTGTACCGTACTGAGCAGACAAATCGGGACGAGGGACGTAGAAATTGTGGTCGTGGCGCACATCGTTGCCCATATAAGTGCGGGTAGGCATATGGCACACACGGCAATCGGTTTCGGCTGGGTTGCCCTTATGGAAAGTGTGTGCCTGAGAAGCGTACTTAGGCGCGTGACACTGCAAACACACTTTGCTACCTTCGGCTTTCAGCTTGCCTGTGTGAGGTGAATGGCAAGAGGTACAGCGTACGTTTTGGTGATACATTTTGCTTTGCAAGAAAGACGAATATTTATAGTTTTCACCTGAAACTTGTCCGTCGGGAAAATAAAGGTCGGTTACGGGCACTTCGGGCAGATATTCGTCCATTACCTCTGTTACCATAGCGTGGTGCTGGGTTACCTCTCCCCTACGCGTATGGCAAGGCATACAGGCATTGAGTTCTTGGGTTTGCGAGGCAAGGACAAAGGTGCGTGTTTTCCCCTTACTCTCGGCGTGCGTTTTAGCCCCTCCGTGGCAGGACTCACAACTTACGGTGAGTTCGCTATAAGTAGTGTGATAGGAGTCGGTATAAGGGTTGAGGTTTTTTTGCAGGTTGGTGCTATGGCAAGAGGCACACATTAGGTTCCAATTCTGTCCTGCTTGCGTCCAATGCAGGTAATCATCGGGGGGAATTACCTCGCCTGCGTATTGGTGAAACCACTTGTTTCGACGGCTATCCCACGACTGACGGAAGACTTGCTTTTTGCCGTTAAGAAAATCGGTAATATATTGTTGTAGGGGGTAATAACCAAAGGTATACAATACCTCGTAATCTTTGTAAGACCCGTCTTCGCTTTGTGTATGGATAAAGAATTTGCCATCGCGCTTGAAGAAACGAGAAGTGATGCCATCGGCGGTGTAGGTAGCGTTATTGAAATTGCCGAGTACGGTGCTATCGTTAGCGATTTGCATTGCCTTGTAATGGTCGGAGAGCGTCCATTCATTATACTCTTTTAGGTGACACTGCTTGCAGGAAGCTGAACCTATGTAGCCCTGAGGAGTTTCTTTATTAATATCATCTACGGAGGTATACGCCTCCTGATTAGTAGTTTTGAAGAATAGAAAGACAATGCCCGCAAGGCATAATAGAACAGCAAGAGCTATCAATAGTTTTTTCGACATAAAGAAACATTTAGGCGGTTTTCTTACAGCGGGGCAAAGGTACAAAAACAATATTTAATATACAACGGATAAGACGGTTAAAAATCCTAATAAAAGAGTCCTAAAACATTAAAAATTAACAAATGTATTTACTTGTGTTGAAAACTCTTGCATTATTGAAACCTTTTTACTACTTTTGCGCAAAATTAAATATAGATGACAAAACTGAGAATGTTGTACGCTTGGGCTCTCTTCTTGCTGGTAACTTTTAGTGTTACAGCACAGAACATAGAGGTTTCAGGTACTGTAAAAGATGAAAAAGGTGAGCCTTTATTAGGTGTATTGGTATTAATCAAGGGTACTCAGCACGGTGCCGCTACCGATATGGACGGGAATTATACTATCCAAACCAAAGTGGGAGAAACGTTGAGTTTTTCGATCTTAGGAATGAAGACAGTAGAGAGAAAAATAACCGCCTCCACCAAACGATTAGACATAGTGCTTAAAGATGATGTGCAAGAACTTGAAGAAATGGTGGTTACCGGCTATGGAGCTCCTAAGCTCGCCAGCCGCACCGTCGCACAAGTGGCACAAGTACAAGGCAAGGATGTGAGTGGCGCTCCTGTAGCCAGCGTATCCGATGCCTTACAAGGACGATTAGCAGGGGTGGTGGTAACCAGCGATTCTGGTCGCCCAGGTAGTAATAGCGATATCCTTATCCACGGGTATAACAACTTCCAAGGCGCACTACGAGGCGAAAGAACCCAAGAACCCCTATACATAATGGATGGAATAGCCGTAAGCAGTAGTGTGATGAGCAGGTTTAACCCTAATGATATAGAGAGTATTACGGTACTTAAAGACGCGGCTTCTACCTCTATCTACGGAGCACGTGCCGCCAATGGGGTGATACTCATCACTACCAAAAAAGGACGTAATAACGAGCGTACAAGTGTAACCATCAGTCACCAACTCGGTTTTACAGCGCTTACCAATGCCAGTCGTAAGTTTTTTGACGATATGATGACCCCACGCGAGTATATGGACTTTTGGATAGAAAAAAATCCTGAAGCAGTAAACTTGGCTGTAGGTAAGTTCAGTTCAAGCAAGGATGTAGCGAGACAGTCAGCAGATAAAATCTTAGCCGATAATCCTTACAATACGCGTTGGGATAAAGTTTTCTTCAGAGATTTTGTACCGTTGATACGTACTGATGTTTCTATTTCAGGAGGTACTAATAATAGTACTTATTATTTGTCGTTTGGGCACTTCAGCCAAGAGGGTTCTACAGCACCTCGCAGCGATTACCGTCGTTATACTGTCAATGGTAGTATCAATACCCAAATCACTAAATGGTTAAAAACGGGCTTCTCATTTGCAGCAGGACATACTGAGCGCGAAGGGGGTTCCACCCTCAACACCCCTAAGGTGATAGCTTTGCCACTTTACAGTCCTACCTACGAAGATGGTAGACGCAAAAACTATATCCCTGGCATCACCAGTCGTTCAGCTGGTTTCTACCACCCCGACTACTATGCCGAAACACACCCTAGCAACTCTTTCTCCGATGACTTCTTGCCTTCGGGATTCGTCTCTATAGAGCCTATTAAAAACCTCATATTCAAAACACAAGGAGGAATACAATACGGGTATGGCGAATCAGAACTAAAAGAGTTACCTTCGTTTATAGATTATAAGTTTTTTGATGACCCTAATCCTTACACTTCAGTGTCTAACAGTCGTACACTCAGAAAAACAATTACTAACACGTTAGAATATCGCTTCCTGTTAGGAGAAAACAAAAAACATAGCTTCAATGTGTTATTAGGACAAGAGTCGGTTGAAAATAGCAGTAAACAATTAGATGCTACTACTTTCGGACAACCTTCAGAAGGACTAACAATGCTCCGACACGGCAGTAAAGATAAAAGAATAGAAGACCAAAAGACTGTAAGTACTTTCAATTCTTATTTCGGAAGAGTAGAATACTCTTATAACACTCGTTACTTCTTAGACCTATCAATGCGTCGCGATGGTTCATCAGCCTTTGGTAAGAACAACCACTACGGTAACTTCTGGGCAATAGGAGCGATGTGGAAACTCAAACAAGAGAACTTTTTGAAAGATGTAAAATGGCTTTCAGACCTCAATTTGCGCTTCAGCACAGGGCTTTCAGGAAATGCTTTAGGAGGCTACAAACATATCACTACCATAAAACCAGACAATTTCTATCAAGGTAAAACAGCTTATACAGTAGGTAGCTTGGGTAATCCTGATCTACGTTGGGAAGAGCAACGCAAAACTACTATAGGACTTAATATTGTGATTGATAGAGGTACTTCTTTCAATATAGAATACTACGACCGCGAGACTTACGATATGATTTCAAGTCGTGAGCTCAATAGTACTTCAGGGCAAAATCAATTCTTTGACAATGCAGGGGGTATGCGCAACCGTGGGATAGACTTCACTTTCTCATCAGTAGTGTATAGAAGTAAAAATGAAGACCTGAGCATTCGTCCTTACTTCAACGTAAACTATAACAAGCAAGAAATAACCGCTCTTTTTGGCAATAAAACCTCTAATGTCATACCTTCTTCTGAAATAGGATATAAGTTAGGGCGAGCGCTCGAGTGGGCTGCTGTTATCCCTAAGGGAGTAAATCCTAATACTGGCGAAATGGAGTACTATATACCAGGTGATGACCGTATGGAGCAAGTAACCGATGATAATAGGGTATCAAATAGTTATGATTCTAGTAAATTAGGACAGACTACAGGCAAGAAAATGCAAGCTCCTATCAACGGAGGGTTCGGTTGGAATATCACCTATAAAACTTTCTCACTTGATATGGCATTTTCTTTTTCATTAGAAAAATACAAATGGAATTACGATATGAAGTATACCGAAAATCCTGACCAGTTTGGTGATCACAACCTAAGCAGAAAGATTTTGGATTATTGGAAAAAACCAGGTGATAACACCCGTCACCCTAAGATAAACACTACAACATTTGTAAATTCATCTGATGCGCGTATGATACAAGACGCTTCGTTTATGCGTTTAAAGAATATTACCCTTAGCTACAGCCTCCCTAAAGAGGTTATTAACCAGATAAAATTCTTTGAAGGAGTACGCTTATACGTTACGGCTCGTAATATTTTTACGCTTACCAAATACGAAGGTGCAGACCCTGAGTACAATAATGCTATTTCATCAGGTGGCTATCCTCCTTCTCGTCAATTTACCTTAGGGGTAGATGTTAATTTTTAAAAATGCAAAACAATGAAAAAGATTTATAAAATAGTAACCTTAGTAGTAGCTCCTTTGTTTTTCACAGGCTGCTTTAGCCTTGACCAACAGCCTTATGAAGATTTGAGCCAAGCTAACTCGTTTAAAACGGTGCAAGATGCACAGTTTTGGGTGAATGGTATGTATGGTAAATTGCGTACAAACATATACGGAAGTGCGATGTATGCTACCGACTTGCAAGCTGATTTCCTGAATATGGCCTTAAGAGACGGTACTAACGAAACGATTACAAACTTCCAAAACTGGACGTTGTTTACTGTTAATAATGCAGCTACAGCTGCTATTTGGCAACGCTATTGGGGGGCAATACAAAATATAAATATAGGTTTGGAGGGTATTCCTACCATTGCTATTCCACAAGAGAACTACCGCACCGATTCGGCACAAATAAAGCACAATATAGGCGAATTGTATTTGGCACGCGCTTATTATTACACCTATCTGCTTACACATTATTGCCCTACCGACGAGGCTTCAGCTTATGGACTACCTTTGTTAAACGTACCTACTATCAACAATTTTCCTAACAGAAGTACAGTAGGACAGACTTACGACTTTATTTTGGCCGATATAGCACAAGCTGAAACTCGCCTTAGTGATGTAACAGGTGCTTTAGGGTCAGAGAAGTTTACCAAAGATGCAGTTGCAGCACTCAAGGCACGTGTATTGCTTTATAGAGGCAAGTGGGCAGAGGCTTATGCCGCAGCTACTTCAATTATTGGTAGTCGTTATAGCTTAGTGAGTAGTAGTAGTGATTTAGAAAAGGTATGGAAAGATGATGATACAGCAGAAAGTATCGTACAGCTCTATGCTAAATATGATATAGGGAATACTGCCGAATTGCCTTCAGCTAACGATGTCTATTTAGGATACCAAAGAGAATGGAACTACAGATTGCGTAGATTTGAGATAAAGTATTTGCCAAAAGCAATACCTACTCAAGATTTCGTAAATTTGTATAACGACAACGACTACCGTAAGTCTATTTATATCAAAAAACTTTTTGCTAACTATGGTAGTGCTACTTTCACTGATTTGTATTTGGTAAATAAATACCCTGACAATCCTCTTCTAAAACAAACATCAGGTACCTCCTCTACTTATATGCATCGTCCTAAGGTGTTCCGTATTGCTGAGATATACTTAATAGCAGCCGAAGCTGCTTATAAGAACGGCGATCAAACCAATGCTAAAACCTACTTAGACAGATTGCGCACCGCTCGTGGTATCGGTAGTGTAACCTATACCGACCTTTGGACAGAGATTCAAAACGAACGCAACCGCGAACTTGCTTTCGAGGGCTTCCGTATGGCAGACATCAAGCGTTGGAATTTGGGCGTAGTACGTGGTACTCCTCAGAACCTCAGTGCTATTGTTTCAGACCCTGCTGACCAGTATTACCAGCTTAATATCCCTGCAGGGAATTATAAAATGGTTTGGCCACTTTCTCCAAGTGACATTCTCTATGAACAAGGTAGAGCCAACTGGCAACAAAACCCAGGTTGGTAAAACAACGATTAATTGCTAATACAATAAAGAGATTTCAAACATATTTGAAATAAAAAAGCGGTCAGTAGACCGCTTTTTTTATTATCATTAATCATTAACTATTATCTCCAAAAGTAGTAGGCTACTACTGATATAAAGATAATACAAAGAATATTCAATACAAAACCTGCTTTTATCATATCGCGCTGACTTACCTTGCCCGTACCGTAAGCTATGGCATTAGGAGGCGTAGCTACAGGTAACATAAAGGCACAAGAGGCTCCTATACCTATGATAAGTGAAAGACCCAAAGGATTAACTCCTAAGTTTTCGGCTACCGATATGAAGATAGGCACTAAGAGAGCTGCACTGGCGGTATTGCTGGTAAATTCAGTTAGGAAAATGATGAAGGTAGCCACCATAAGTCCTATTACAAAATAGTTGCTATCAGCGATGAGAAACTGCACAGAGTCTACCAAAGCCTTGCTTGCCCCCGATTGTGTAAGGATAACACTTAGTGAGAGTCCGCCTCCGAAGAGCATTAGCACACCCCAATCGGTGTTTTCTTGTATTTGTTTCCATTCAGCCACACCAAAGAAACATACGAACACGGCAGCAATCATTGCAACCACTGCATCAAAGTCTTTGATTTTCTCGATGCCTATAAAAGAAGTGAACGTTTCGTTAATCAGGTCGCTAAATATCCAGCAAAGGGCTGTGATAAGGAAGATGAGAATGGTAAGATACTGCTTGCCGTTGAGCTTATCTACTACTCCTTCAGTAGAGGTGATTTTAATGTTTAGTTTTGGACGGAACACTACATACAACGTACCAATCATCAAAGGCATTAAACCTAAGACTGTAGGCATACCATAGCGCAACCATTCTGAGAATGTGATATTCAGTTGAGAGGCGACAATGGCATTCGGTGGACTACCTACCAAAGTACCTATACCCCCTATACTCGCACTATAAGCAACCCCAAGTATTACAAAGGCATACGTACCTTTATTACTTTCGTAGTCGATGTTTTTAAGCAAACCCATTGCCAAAGGGATAATCATTGCAGCAGTAGCTGTATTACTGATACCCATAGAGAGCAAAGCTGTAGCCAAAAAGAGAAAGAATACCGCCAACAGGAAATTGCCTCTGGCTATAGCAATCACCTTATGAGCGATGTACTTGTCAAGCTTTTGTACGCTCAGGGCAGTAGCAATAGCGAAACCTCCAAAGAATAGGAAGATTGTAGGGTTTGCAAAAGCTTGTAGGGCACTTTTGGTACTCTCTAAGCCCAAGAGTATTGCCAATACAGGAACTAAGAGTGCTGTAACGGTAATGTGTATAGCTTCGGTAAGCCACAAGATAGCTACAAAGGCAAGGAGCGCCAAGCCTTTATTAGTAGGCTCTTCATAAGGAAGCAACCCATAGAGCAAAAAGCCTACCGCGAATGCGATGGCTATAATCACGGAACGTTTGATGTAATTGGTCAGCATAATATATTAGGGTTTTTGTTATTAGCAAAGCACGTAAGCAATTTACGGTTTTATCTTCACCGCATATTTCTTTTCCGAAACAATTACAATCCCTTTTTGGAGCAAAAGATTATTCGGCAAACTTATCTGTTCGCCTTCTGTTGTTTTCAAAAGAATATAGAAAGATTTTATATCGATTATTTTAGCCTCGATAGGATAATCTTTATCTAAAATCTTAATCGTATCACCTATTCTAAACGGAGAAGAGAAAAACACGATAATCCCCGCTGTAATATTGCTCAAAATCGACCATTGGGCAAAAAATGCTACCCCTATTACGGTAAGTATCGAAGTAACAAAAAGGAATAGCTGTTCGGTTTTTATTCCCCAAATAGAGACAATGGTAAGGATAGCTAGCGCATAAATAAAATAGTCTATATACTTCTTTACTAAATGAGTACGACTCTCTACGAACTCCGCTTTTTTTCCGAACTTATTGATGATGGAGTTCACCAAGTAACGCAAAGCAATAAAGACCACCAATGTAATGGCAGTAGCAATAATTTGATATAGGTAGTCTTGTATATAGTTCATATAACTTTACTTCGCGATATTCACAGCACGAGTTTCACGTATTACCGTTACTTTCACTTGACCTGGGTAGGTCATATCGGTTTGGATTTTTTGCGATAAGTTGAATGAAAGTTCTGCGGCTTTATCGTCGGTTACTCTTTCGCTTTCTACGATTACACGTAACTCACGACCTGCTTGGATTGCATAGGCTTTCTTCACGCCTTGGAAAGTGAAAGCAGCATCTTCGAGGTCTTTGAGACGTTGTATATACGAATCGAGTACTTGACGACGTGCTCCTGGACGAGCTCCACTAATAGCATCGCATACTTGTACGATAGGCGAAAGCAAGGAGGTCATCTCAATCTCGTCGTGGTGTGCCCCAATAGCGTTGCACACTTCGGGTTTTTCGCCGTATTTCTCTGCCCATTCCATACCGAGGAGAGCGTGAGGAGTCTCACTTTCTATCTGCGGTACTTTACCGATGTCGTGCAAGAGTCCGGCGCGTTTGGCGAGTTTAGGGTTCAAGCCTAATTCGGCTGCCATTACGCCACAGAGTTTGGCTACCTCGCGTGAGTGTTGCAAGAGGTTCTGACCATAAGAAGAGCGGTATTTCATACGTCCTACACATTTCACTAACTCGGGGTGCAATCCGTGGATACCGAGGTCAATCACGGTGCGTTTACCTATTTCTACAATTTCTTCTTCTATTTGTTTAGTTGTCTTTTCCACCACTTCCTCAATGCGTGCAGGGTGGATACGCCCGTCGGTTACGAGCTTGTGCAAAGAAAGACGTGCGATTTCGCGACGTACCGAGTCGAAGCAAGAGAGAATAATCGCTTCGGGGGTATCATCTACAATGATTTCGACCCCAGTAGCTGCTTCGAGGGCACGGATATTGCGACCTTCACGACCGATGATACGACCTTTTACTTCATCAGATTCGAGGTTAAACACTGACACACAGTTATCTACTGCTTCCTCAGTGCCTATACGCTGAATGGTGTTGATGATGATTTTGCGCGCTTCTTGGTGAGCGGTGAGCTTGGCTTCCTCAATGGTGTTTTGGATATAAGCCATCGCGTCGGCTTGGGCTTCACTGCGCAATGAATCGGTGAGTAGTTTCTTAGCTTCTTCGGCAGACAAGCCTGAAATAACCTCTAATTGTTGTACCTGACTTTTGTGTAGGCGGTCTATTTCTTCTTGTTTTTTGTCGAGGGTTTGCAAGCGAAAGTCAGCTTCTTCTGTTTTCTTTTCCAACTCATCTTTTAGGCGCTTATTTTGTGCCAATTCATTAGACACTTGCGACTCTTTATCGCGTATACGCTTCTCAGCCTCTGCCATTTTTTTATCTTTGGCAGTGATTGTTTTTTCGTGTTCAGCTTTTAGTTCAAGGAACTTCTCTTTTGCTTGGAATATCTTGTCTTTTTTGATATTTTCAGCTTCAGCTTTAGCATTTTTCAGAAGAACGTCGGCTTCATTCTTAGCGTTGAGAATGATTTTAGAGGCGTTCTTCTTTTCCAGCGATTTGGCGATAGCGAACCCTATGAAAAGGGCAATGATAAAAACTGCAATACTTATAATAACTGTACTATCCATCTTTGTTGTTTAAAAAATAAAATATTGATATAAAAAATGCCTATATTGATTAATATGTTTCACGTAAAACTCTGAAAAACAGGTTTAGGGATACTCAGTGGGGCAAGTATCCGGCAACTGAAGACCGGCACGCTTTAGCCGCTGTAACTCTCCCTTTTGTGAAATGTTAATGTTGAGTTTACCGAAAGGACAATCAATATAGGCAGTAAGTTTTCTATGTAAAGGAACGTGTTTTAACCTATTTGGTTTAAGGCGTTGTACACCTGTGCTAAGGTTTCTTTGAGGGATTCGTCTTCGTGTGTTTCGTTGAGTTTGGCTTGTTCTATTTCTCTTGCCAAAGCGATAGCGCACATTGCTAAGCCATCTTGTTTATCGCGCAGTTCATAAACGGTTTCAAAATCTTGAATCATATCGTTTATCTTTTTAGCGGCTTTTCTAAATCCCTCTTCCTGTTGTGGAGCAATGGTTAAAGGGTATAACCTATCGGCTACCGAAAGTTTAATTCTCAATCCGTCCTGTTCCATTGCTATTGTTTAGTGAGCTGAGTGATACACGCATCGATTTCGCGAATGAGCGTATTGAGCTTCAATTTAGTTTCTCTTTTATTATCTTTACTGCCTAATATACGGTTGGCTATGGCGAGTGTTTCGTTCTTCTCTTTCAGTGTAGTGATAGTGCTTTCAAGCGACTGTTTCTCACTGCGAAGTTCTTCAATGGTTTGTTTTAGCTTGCCATTTTCTTCCCTAAGACTATTGAATTTGCTCTGTAAGACAATGGCTTTCTCTTCTAATAACGCTACCAACTTTTTTAAATCACTCATCAAACAGCGAACTTTGTATATTTGGGGCAAAAATACGCTTTCTTTTTAAAAAAAGCAATTTTTTTAGAAAATAAATGAAACTGAGAAATGTAAGATTTTCATAATCAACATAAAAAAGGACTTTTAAGTTTTAAAGAAAGTCATACCTCAGCGTTGTTATAAATGAAAATCACTTGATTGTATTATAAGTTGATGATTTTCTTTGCTTAGTTTTAACAAAAGAGACTAATAATCAGTGTTATGTTATAACGAACTGATATTAAATTAAAGCTCTTCTTTATTTTGTTGTTTTGCTAATAGGTAATTTACCGCAGTAGCAGCAGCGTGTAACCCAAAAGCGGCTGGCATAAAGCTAATGGTACCATAGAAAGACTTTTTATAGTCGAGACCTTCGGTGCGTTGCATAGAGTCCTTGGAAACTATTTCGGAAGAGAATACGGCTTTTATACCTGAGTGAATACGCTCGTTTTTGAGTCGTTTGCGAATAAACTTTGCCAACGGACAGTTATACGTTTTCATCAGGTCGGTTACTTTTATTTGGGAAACATCGGTAGCACCTCCGGCGCCCATACAACTCACGAGTTTTACGTGTTTGCGTTTAGCTGCAAGAATAAGGTTCAGCTTAGGGGTAATACTATCGATACAGTCGATGACATAATCGAAGTCGGGCGTTACGATTTCCCAAGCGCGCTCAGGGGTGAGGAATTCGTGAATGACGGTGAGTTTCAGCTCGGGATTGATATCCAAAAGACGTGCTCTCATCACTTCGGTTTTGGCTTGTCCTATCGTAGAATGAAGGGCGGGCAACTGGCGGTTGATATTAGAGAGGGAAACGGTATCAGCATCGACAATAGTGAGAGCTCCTACGCCTGCACGAGTTACAAATTCGGCAGCATAAGAGCCTACGCCCCCTAAGCCTGTAATGAGGATATGGGCATTTTGCAAAGTGGTAATACCTTGTTGTTTAATTAAAAGCTCTGTACGTTCTAACCAATGATTATTCATATTTAAAAAAAGCCCCATCACAAAGGAAGGGGCTTATAATTCGCTTTTATAGTGCCGATAACAGTGCTTGTCTGCAAGGACACTTTCTACTTAAATAATTCAGAATGACTTCCAAGCCTCATCAAATAGATTACTTTTTCTTCATTATCTTGTATCCATATAATAAGAAAGTCTCCTTCTATATGGCATTCTAAACAGTCTTTATATTGCCCTTTTAAATAATGAGGTTTCATTTCATTAGGAATACCTTCTACTCCTTTTCTCTGTAAAATATCAATTACACTAAGAACTTTTTCTATCTTCTTAGAGCTTTTGCTATATCTTTTTTTGTCCTTTTTGAAAGCTACAGTTGCTACAACATCAAAAATTATTTCTTCTTCTTCAAAGCTGTTCATCATCTATATCTTTAAAAAGCTGTCTAACGTCTTTATACCTTTTCATAAGGTGACCTTTTTCTTTCACTTCCTGAAAAGCTTTCTGTGTTTCCTCGTTAGGAATAGCTGTTTCAATAGGATATGTTTTTTTCCCTTCTCTTTTACTCAAAAGAACGGTTTTTACTTTGAACTTTTCGAACAAACTTAAGAAAGTAGGGAAATCAGCTTCATTGATAGTTGCTTGTAATGTGATTGTATTCATAATACTACTATTTTTTGGCAAAAGTATAAAATCTTTTTTATTTAACAAAGTATTATTTACTTCTTCAAAAAAAGCCTGTCTGAGAGGCTCTGTTTTGTGAAGGCGATTTGCCAATCGCCCCTACAATATAACTAAAAGCAATTGATTATAATTAACTTTGCCAAAGGGGCGAGTCGTACCTTTGGCAAAGTGTAGCGATGCAAATGCGATTTAAATCTTCTTTACTCTTCTTTCGTGGCGACCGCCTTCAAAAGGGGTGTTGAGAAAGGTATTGGCTATTTCTACGGCTTGCTCAATGGCGGTAAAGCGGGCGGGAATACTCAGCACATTGGCATTGTTATGGGCACGGGCAAGAGCAGAGAGCTCTTTTGTCCAGCAAACTGCACAGCGGATGTGAGGGTGCTTATTGGCGGTCATTGCAATGCCGTTACCACTACCGCAAATCACAATACCAAGGTCGGCTTTGTTTTCTTCTAAGGCTTTGGCTACGGCGTGACCAAAATCGGGGTAGTCTACACTTTCAGAGGTATCAGTACCGCAGTTGAGTACTTCTATTCCTTTACTTTCCAAAAAAGCTACAATGGCTTTTTTATAATCGACTCCTGCGTGGTCGTTTCCTATGGCTATTTTCATTTTTTATAGTTAATTTTATCGTTATTTGTTTTTTATATATTGTTTGTAAGCTTCACGTAGAGCATCGGCTTGGGCTTTTTTGGGACTTTGGGTGTACATATCGTCAAAATATGCAAAAGATACTACTTTGGTTACTTTGGGAATGGAGAAGGCGGTAGAGAGTTGTTGTTTGACTCTATCGAAAGTGGCGGGATGAAAAGGTACCTGACCATTAGGAGAGGCAAAAGTTTCGAGGTCTGACCAAAATACTCCTTTATAGTTTTTGTTTTCCTGAAATAGTCCGCGCTCAGCCGCTTGGTAGTACTCAGCAAGGCGATTGAGGGTTACGTGTTGTGCCCCTACCCCATCTTGTAACATAATGATTTCTAAATTACTCTTAGCGAGTTCAGCCATAAAGTGTTGTAACTGTTCGGGAGACGAAAGTGCACTATTCCAAAAGGCAGCAATTGAAACGGGTTTGTTATTCAGCTGGTGCAAACGATTAGAGATGCGGTCTATAAATTTCTCTCTGAAAAGAGCTATCTTATCATCGGTATTATAAGCATAAGGCTCGGGTTCGTGTGGGATATACCACCCTTTGAAGGCTGGGTGAGTACCAAACTGGCGTTGGATATCATCGGCAATAGCAATACAATAATTGGCTTGAGTTTGTAGCCACGACGCATCGGTTTGATGTTGCCAATAACTTTCATCAAAGAGCAAGCCTATGTGCACTTCTATGCCTTTACGCTGAGCTGAGGCGAGGATTCGTTGTAGGGTAGGTTTAATTTTGGTGGTAGTAAAGTTATTGTTTGAATCGAACCAAGTGAGGTTATTAGAAGGATTTATATATCCTATGTGTTGCACGATGAGGGTATTCATACCCAAGTCTTTAATTTCGCCTAAAAAATTGTCCCATTGAGCCTCGCTCCAATCACCTTTTTCAAAAAGCTGTATAAAGGTACCTGTAAGTATCTTTTTATCGGAAGGGGAAGGGGTAGGCGGATTAGGTTGTGGATTAGGCTGCGGGTTAGGGTTGGGTTGTGGAGTGGGGACAATAGGGTTGTTGGGGTTGGGGGTTGGTTCATCGGAGTTGCTTTTGCTACAAGAGGCTGATAGCAAAGCGCCCAAAATGGTAAGGAATAAAACTAATTTTTTCATCTTATTTAATATTTTTTGCAAAGGTAGGAAGTAATTAGAAAATGAGCAAATTGGAAAATGAGGAAATTGGAAAATTAGAGAATTAGGAAATGAGAAAATGAGCAAATGAGGTGCGAGCTACAAGAAAAGTGCCAGCGGAGGGGATTAACTTTGCCAAAGGTGCGAGCCGCACAGGCAGTCGTAGCACGACGGGCAATTAACTTTGGCAAAGTGTGTACCTCTAAAAGGAACACTTCTGAGCTATCGGAAGGAAACGGAGAAGAACGGAAGAGAGCTGAGAGAAGTTTTGGTGAAAAAAGGGTGTAAGGAGGGTGGGGGTAGCTTATAGAGAGCTTATAGGAAGCTTATACGAATCTTGGACGATTGGTATAGAAAGGGTATATAAGTGGTTGATTCATACTGTGATACAACAACGCAAAAAATGTTAAAAACGGGGTTTCGAGGCGAAAGAAAAGGAATCCTCACCCCGTCCCTCTCCCAAGGAGAGGGGGAATGTAGCGATAGTAAAGAGGAATGTATGTCATATCCTGAAATAGGTTTACACTAAAAACCATAAAAAGATATGACAAAAGGGAGGAAAGAAACAGTTCGGTACAGTGATTGCTTTAAGTTGAGTATCGTAGAAGAGATTGAGAGAAACGGATTGAGTATTGAAAACTGCCGACGCAAGTACGGCATTGGAGGAAGTACAACGATT